>NZ_DBMAFI010000068.1:0-16235 GCF_057864385.1 Bilophila sp.
CCATGATGATTCGGGAACTTCGCCGTATCGGGGGCCTGCTCAAGCACAACTTTGAAACGCTTCGGCAGTCGGGTGCCGGTGTGGATATGCTTGAGCGGCAGGAACGGGCGTTGGAGCTTCTGGTTTCCGCCATTGAGCATCTTGGAGTGCCCGGCCATGATAGTGAAGAAAGTCAGACGGGAAATCGTCGATAAGCCGAAGACGTGGCAGATCGGGGATCTGGTGGATTACATCCGCTTTCCTCACAACAAGAATCCGCAGGAAAAGGTCGCCCATGCGGGCAGCAGGAATTTCCTGACTTCCACGCATAATGGCCAGAAGATGGAAATGATCGCTCTGGCCGAAGAGTCGGTTCACAGCAAGATGCCGGTGCAGCACTGGATTTTTTCATGGCAGGAGGGGGAGCAGCCCACGAGGGAACAGGTGGATGAGGCTGTGGATATTTTTCTGGGTCACATGGGGCTGGCCGGGCATCAGACCGTGTACGCTCTGCATTATGATACCGATAACTACCATCTTCACATTGCGGTGAACCGCATGAATGAGGAAACGGGAAAAGTCGTTCAGCCGCACAAAGGATTTGATATTGATGCGGCGCACAGGATTCTTGCGCTCATTGAACACGGACAGGGATGGAAACCGCAGGAAAAAGCCCGGTATGTCGTGCTGGAAAACGGTGAACTGGCCCGGAGAAAGAGCGGCAGGGAAATAAAACCTCGACAGGCCGCCCTGGACGTTGAACACGCCACGGGAGAGAAGTCTGCCCAGCGTATCGCACAGGAGCGGGGGTATGACATCATACGGGATGCAGACTCATGGGAAGATATGCACCGGAAGCTGGCAGAAGTTGGTCTCCGTTTTGAGAAAAAAGGGTCCGGTGCGGTCATTTTTGTGGGAGATATTGCCGTGAAGGCTTCTTCCGTGGACCGGGCTTTCAGCATGAAAAAACTTTGCAGAAAATGGGGAGAGTTCACGGAAGGAAACTATACGAAGGAGCAAGAAGCATTGCCGCCGGAGCCGGTGAGTTCGGTAAACCTGGAAGAATGGAAACTCTATCAGCAGGAATTTGAGGAAGAAGAAAAAGAGGCACGAAACGACGAGGCAATAACGCCGGTCGATTCCCTGCGAAAGCGGCAGAGAGAACAGCGTCGGAAGAGTCTTGCCCGGCTGGCGCAATACGGCGTGCCGGTACTGAATATTGCCCGTCATTGTCTGAAAATACAGCAGAGGGAAGAGCGACGTTTCCTGCGGGGCACGGGGAAAAAGGTCAGGCGGCATAAACCCCGGTTTGAGGCATGGCTGCGGGCAAAAGGACTGCATCGTCAGGCAGGACTCTGGAGGTATCGTTCCGCCTGGGAAAAGACAAGACACACCCCGCCGCCGGTGCCGGACAGAGGAAGAGAATTCATGCGGGAAATGGAGAATTTCAGGCGTTATGCCGCAGCCGTCGGAGCAGACAGGTATCGAGTGACCTGCATCGCCATGGAGACAAACGGGAATAAAAAGACCTTCATTCTCGACAAGGAAGGCGGCGTTACCAGGGGATTTACCCCTGAAGAACTGGTCTTGCGCATACCTGAGATGCTCAGGCTCCAGCGGCGCGAAGAGAATATATATTACACTCCGTTATCCGAGGAAAAACATCATGTGCTTATCGACGACATGACGGCGGAAAGTCTGGTCCGGCTGCAAAGGGACGGATACCGGCCTGCGGTCATTCTGGAGAGTTCTCCGGGGAATTTTCAATGCCTTCTGACCATCGCAAAACTGGGGAGCCGTTTTGACCGGGATGTGGGCAACCGGCTTACGGAACGGCTGAACAAGGAGTATGGAGATAAAAAATTGTGCGGTTGCATCCACCCGCACAGAGCGCCGGGCTTTGAGAATCGAAAGCCGAAGCATCGTCGGGAAGACGGTTCCTTCCCGGAGGTGAAACTTCTGGTTGCCGAAAAACGTGAGTGCCACAAGGCGCTGGAGCTGGCCCGACAGATAGCCGGGGAATATGAGGCCGCCGCTGAGAGCAGAAAACGATGTCCGGTACTGCCTCCGGGAGGCGGACCTTCAGGCGATGCCGTTACCGCCTACCATGCTCACCTGGAGGATATTCGCCGTCACCTGACCATTGAAGACTACTCCCGTGTGGATGCCATGATCGCCCTGCGACTTCGCGCTACCGGCCATAGCCGGGATGCTGTGATGGAGGCTGTCCGGCAATGCGCTCCCGCTATCCGGGAGACGCCCGCACGCAGAGACTGGCAGCGATACGCCGAACGCACGGCGGATTACGCTTTCGGCACAGCGGGAGATGTAGAGCTGGCGAAGTATGAAACATACCGGGAGCTGTGGCGACGAGTGGAGGAACGTGTCGGTATGCAGCAAAAGTCTGCACTCCATACACGCATGAGGTAATATGCAGTCTTTGGGGAGTGCGGAAGTCGGACAGCCTGCGGCAGTTTGCGAATCATTCACAGTAAGAAGCGCCTTTTGAACTATCAATTCAAAAGGCGCTTCTGTCATGCTGATGCTTTATCTCATTCGCATGGAGAAAGTCTCCTGCACAGGAGGCGCAGTGATGTTTTGCGTTTCCGCCATGTTCTTATAGATGCTGGCATAGTCCAGAGTTTCCTTGAGCGTATCAAAAGAGGCATGGACGGTTCGCGCACCGTTGATGATGTGGTCTTTTTCATACTGAACACGCAGGCCGACTTTACCCTCTTCCGTCTGGAATATTCTCAGCTCAAATATTCCGCCGTCACCCGTTTCAACCTTCAGCTCGTGTTCTTGTTTGCCGTAAAAATCCATGCCGGAAGGCCGGAATCCGGCTTTTTCCATGGCTTGGCGATAGGAGTCGCCCTCCGTTGCCGAAGCTGCGGAGAGATCCTTCTCAGGATGCGTCATGGCATCGGCAAAACCGAGCAGTGCGGCATCCTGGCGTGCGAAATTCAGGGCGTCTTCTCTGCTCTCAAACTGCTTGAAGCGGACACCGGGCGGGCCTTTCACAAGGGAGTGCCAGAGATTGTCGTCATACAGGCAATGGATGGGCCACCTCGTAGTTTCACGCACATGGGAACGGTTCAGAAGATACCCGACCGGACTGTGCGTGACGGCGTACTCCGTCTGGTCCCCCTGCTCACCAAAGGTAAGCGTACAGACACGGTGGTCTTTCGGTGCCGCGTCTGCCATGGAGAAGGGGGCGTCGGGAGTTTCCTGCCTGGTCTCTTCTGCCGGAGTCGTGTCGGCCCCGGCGTCGGAAGTCTTTGGTGTCCAGTGGGAAACATAGCTCGCGTCATCCTGCATACGCTGCAACTCCCGGATGATGGCGCTATGATTTTCCCGCGCCAGGGTCAGTTCCTCCTTCTGGGGAAACTCCCTGCCGAGCGCTTCTCTGGTTGTTTCCAGTTCCGCCTTTTCATGACGGCAGGTTTCCCGGAATTTTTCCATGGCTTCATCGAAACCTTTGGCCAGGAAGTTGTCCATGCGCTGGAACAGACCGGAAAGACTGAGTTTGTTGTCAAAGAGATAGACGAGATTGTCCGGCTTGAACTCCTGTCCATCCGTACCTGTCACAACGATTCTGAACCCCTCCTTGCCGCCGAAGGACTGGGCATAGCGTTCAAGGTGCATGGCGAAGCCCCGATAGGAGCCGAACAGTACCCTGGCTCCGGCATTGCGCGTGATCTCCTTCACGCAGCCGAGCAGAATATCCTTTATTTTTTCGCCGTCTCTGTCCGTCAGCATCTTGTCTCCCGCAAAGAGTTCTATACGGATTTTTTCCTTGTCTTTTTCCTTGATGATATGGGTGTGGCTGTCCCGGTGCCGGATGTTGGCGGCGTAGGCGCTTTCCGCCTTGGCAAGACGCTCATCGGTTCCGTTGAGCCACTTCAGCCTGTCGCGCAGACGATGCTGTCCCCGCTGATGCTGGGAATACAGGGCTTCCAGCTTGCGAAGGTCTGCGGCAAGCTGAACCTGCATGAGAATCAGCGGATTGCCTGAAGCTGCGGCCTTCATTTCGGCGGCGTTGGCGGCCTCGCTCTGCACGTCGTCGATAACGCGCTGGAGCAGATCGCCCTTGCGGAACTGCTCGATGGCAGCCGCCTTGTACTCTATGGTCTGCCACATCCGGGCGTCATACGTCTGTTTGGTGGCATAGTTGTAAATGCCCACGGAGAAGTGTTCCGGGTCGCGCTCATAGAACAGGTTGCCCTGGCGGATAATGCGCCCGTTGCGCTGTTCCAGGTCGGAAGGCCGCCAGGGGGCATCAAGATGATGTGCGGCCACCAGACGTTTCTGGACATTCATGCCAGCGCCCATCTTGCTGGTGGAGCCGAGCAGGATACGAACATGGCCGGCATTCATGTCGGAAAAGAGTTTTGCCTTGCGGATGTCGGTGTTGGCCTCATGGATGAAGGCGATTTCTTCCGGCGGAACCCCCCGCGCGACAAGTTTGCTTCGTATGTCGTCATAGACGGAAAACTTTGACGACAGCGCAATGACGGCATCCATGTCGGAAGCGACGGAGGTGTCTTCACCGCTGTCGTCCTTTTCCGCCTGTGTTGTTCCGTGAGATTCCTCATCCTTCTGTTCAGGCAGAAGTGTGCCGTCCACGTCCAGCAGCGTTTCCAATTCCAGGTCGTTACGGTTGGCCGGTGCGGAAGTCGGAGTTCTGCCGCCCTTGGGGGTGGACAGGTCGCAGAAGACAAGCTGCGTGCCTCTGTCCGCCGCCGTGTCGCTCCAAATGTGATAGATGCGTTCAACGGCGGCGTTGACCTTGGACCCTGCAAAATCATCCGCGTGCGGTTCTATCAGGCGATAGTCCAGACCGGCCTTGCGGGCGTCGTTGGTGATTTTGAGCGGATTGTCCTGACGCGGATCGGGAGGAAGGTTTTCCATGCGGTGGATGATTTTTTCCATGTAGGCCGCCTGTTCCCCGGAGCGTTCGGCCACATCGTTATACGGCTTTCCATCAGTGACGGGAGGCGTCAGGGGGCGCAGCCCTGCCTGCTTTGCCTGTTCATCCAGATCGTTTTTGGTGACGACATCGGCAAAGGTCCGGTACATGGCAAGCAGTTCCGGGATGTTCTGGAATTTGGCGAAGCGGCTTTTGAGCTTGTAGTTCACCCCTGTGGCGTCAAGTTCCCAGCCGCTTGTGACCTGGCCGAAGGTGGAGGCCCAGGAGTCAAAATGGTCGATGCCCTTGGCCTGCAATTCCCCATACTGCATGTAGCGCTGGAGCGTGTACACTTCGGCAATGGTATTCGATATGGGGGTGCCGGTCAGAAAGTACACGCCCCGGCCTTCGTTTTTCCGTTGCAGGTAGCGGCACTTGATGAAGAGATCGAGCGCTTTGGCCGAACCTGTGATATTGCCCAGACCTGAGACGTTCATGGTGGTCTGATAGGCAAGGTTCTTGAACTCGTGGCTTTCGTCCACAAAGAGCGCATCCACGCCCAGGTCGGCGAAATCAACGGAGGTATCCTTTTTCCCCGTGCCCGCGAGCAGAAGTTCATAGCGAGCTTCCATGTTTTCCCGCTGCTTTTCAAGCTGCTTGACCGTGGCCCGGCCGCCTTCCGCCTCCTTCACGGCCTCAATGGCTTCCAGCACCGCATCAATCTGCTCCTTCAGAATCTCCCGCTGAATGTCGTGAGGCATGTCGATTTTACGGAAGGAGCTGTGCGCGACGATAACGGCATCCCAGTCTCCGGTCGCAATACGGGAAAAAAGCCGTTCCCGGTTCTGTTTGGTGAAGTCGGTCTTGTCCGCCACCAGAATATGGGCATTGGGATAGAGCTTGTAGAACTCATCCCGCCACTGGTGGAGAAGGTGGTTGGGGACGACCACCATCGGTTTGGAAACAAAGCCCATGCGCTTGGATTCCATGATGGTCGCTATGCAGGCCATGGTCTTTCCCGCGCCGACGACGTGATCGAACAGGGCCGTGCCTTCCTGAATGGCCCGCCAGACGGCATCCTTCTGGTGAGGCCGAAGTTTTACTTCTGAAGAAGCGCCGACCAGCTCAAGATGGGAGCCGTCATACCTGGGAGGCACGTTCGTGTTGAAGCGGTCGTTGTAGAGCCTGGACAGGCTGGCTCTTCTGTCGTCATCCGTCCATATCCAGTCCGTGAAGGCCTGTTTTATTTCGTCGGCCTTCTGCATGGCTGCGGCGGTCAGCTCCTGGTCCAGAACCGTGATGGGTCTGCCCTGTTCGTCGCGCTGGCCGGTTTCCTTTTCCACCTTGATGGGCTTGTTCATCAGAAGGGCTTCAATGATTTTTTCCGCAGGGTATTCCGGGATGCCCCAGACGTTGGTATTCAGCGCGGCATCGTACAGATAGACACGGACGCTCCATCGACCGAGCGTGGGCAGGTAATCCACCTGCTGAGAGCCTTTTCCGCCATGCAGATGTTCGATGAAGTCCGATATGACGGAAGGAGGAAGCCAGGCGGAGCCGAACTTGACGCCGATGTCCACGGCTTCTATGTCGGGCGGCAGAGCCTCCGTAAGCGCTTCCACATTGGGCAGAAAGCGAGGGTCGGAGCTTGCGGCGTCCCGTGCCTGACGCAGTTTTGCCCGGACATTGCCCGTGAGATACTTATCCCTGATTTCCCAGAGTTCCGTGGCGGGGTTGAGAAAAATAAGGCCCTGTTCCTGCAAGTCCCGCTGAATGACATCGGTGGAGCGTCCGAGAAGCTGTTCCATGCGGGCAAAGTCCACCTTGCCGCTTTCCCGAAGCGCTATGACAAGGGCATCCTTGGGGCTTTCCGCCTGTTGGGCGAGCGTCGCCGGTTTAAGCACACGCTGTCGGAATACGGCAGCTTTTCTGGCGGAAGCGGGTCTGGCCTGTCTGCCGGTCTTGCGGGCCACATCCGGCGAAATGCCCTTGTCGTAGTCCGCTTCCAGGGATTCCAGCAGAGCGTGTTCAGGGTCTTCCCGCATGAGGCTGCGGTTGGTTTGTGAGTTGAGGTGCCCGTATTTTTTGACAAAGGCGTCGTATTGCGTGTTGAGCCGCTGGCGCAGGTTCGCCATACGACTTTCACTTCCTTCGCCTTTTTCCTCATTGAGCAGCTCACGCAGGGTATCCCTGAGCTGAATCATGGAAGCCAGGCGCAGTCGGGCGGTTTCATTTTTTACGGTGACGGGTTCATAACCTCCGTCGCCGAACTCCCCGGAAGTCTTGAAGACGATTTTTCTGCTTTGAGGTTCAACGCAGAGTGCGCCCATTTTCAGGGACTGGAAGTAGTCGGAAGCCAGGAAGTCATGATTGAGACCGGATTCGGCTTCACGGACTTCGGCAGAGGGTAAGGGGCTGAACTGCACGGCAGGCAGCGCGTCCAGACGCCGGGCTATTTCTTCGCCGAGGTCTGTCTGAGACGCATCGGACACGCAGTTCAGGCTGTCCTCGAACATGCCCCCGGAATACGCCATTCTTCCGATGATCTGTTCCGGGCGGGAAGCGAAGTAGCTGTTGACCACGGCGGTGCGCCTGCCGCCGTGCTTGAGGTCGTCCACTTCCATGCTGGACGTGTGGAGCCACTCCAGACTCCGCTTGTTTTCGCCGTTGTGCTTTTGAAAGAAAACGATGTCGGTGGTGACATCCGTCAGGGCATTTTGCCGGAAAGCGGTTTCAGGCAGGCGCACCGCGCCCAGGAAGTCGGCATATCCCGCGATATGTTCGCGGGCGGAGGAATCGACGGCATCCATGAAGTAACGGCTGACCACAAAGGCGGCTATGCCGCCCTCGCGCAGCAGGCGCATGGACTTGGCGAGAAAATAGTTGTGGATGGAAAATTTTTTCAGTTCGGGAAATTCGGGGTCGTAGAGAGACTGATTCCCGAAAGGAGGATTGCCCACTGCAAGGTCGAAACTCGGCGTGTTGAGGGGGATGTTCTGAAAGCCGTTATTGATGTGGCGGGCTTTGGGGTACAGGTATGCGGCAATGGCCGCTGTTGTCGGTTCCAGTTCCACGGCCAGGAACCGGGCCTGGAAACTTTCCGGGCAAAGTCCGATAAAATTGCCGATACCCGCCGAAGGTTCGAGAATGTGGAGTTCCTTTCCCGTTTCAACGCCGAGTCTGGAAAGCCCCTGATAGATGCCCCTGATGACGGTTTCCGAGGTATAGTGAGCGTCCTGTGTGGAGCGCCGGGCGGCCGCGTATTCATCGGGGGAGAGTACGCCTTGAAGTTCCCGGTATTCCGCCGCCCATTTGTCGTTTTTGGGGTCAAAGACCTGCGGAAGACCACCCCATCCGACAAAATGCACCAGCGTGCTTTTTTCTTCCGGGGTGGCCAGTTTCGCGCCGTTGGCCTGGAGCTGCTTCAGCAGACGTATGGCGGCGAGGTTATCCGCATATTTTTTCTTTGCGCCGCCGACGCCAAGCTGATCTTCCGGGCTTATCCGGTAATTTTCAGGTTCATCTCCACCCCGCAGCTTTCCAAAATCTCCCAGTCCGACATCCCCCGCAGGCTCGCCTGCCGGGCGGATTCGCTGCACAGCGTCCTCTTCTCTATGGCCTGCTGCTGATCCAGTCGTATCTGCAAGGCCAGATTCCCTTCCTCTTCCAGGCGCTTCAGTTCGTCGGGACTGTTCAGTGCCCAGCGGTCGAGAATCAAGTAGGCTGAATTGGTGAACCCTCTGACCTTGAGGTCGTGAATGGTTTCTGGCTTGAGAACGGTTCTGGCGATGTCCAGCGGGTTTGTCTGTCTGTCCAGCATGGGAAACCTCCTGAGTTGAGGAATGTTGTTGTCTGAAGGCCGCGACTTCCTGCACGGTCAGGTAGTCTTCGTTTCCTTTCCGGAACAGCTCTTCCGGCGTGTCCCTGTCGCCGTCGATGAAGCGCACGATGTCCAGGGAAGGACTGTACATGCGTCCCCCGTCCGACGTTTCATAAACAGAGAAACCGCGTCCGTTCACGCCGAGCCTTTTCGGGGGGATGCTGTCATCGGGCGGAAGCAGCGGCTTCCGTTTGCCGGGATGTTCCGGTTCTTTCGGAAGTTCTTCGTGTGAGGCGGGGCTGACCGGAGGCGTAGCGGACGGGGGCTGTTCGTGCGTCGGCTCCCGGAGTATCCGTGTTCCGGCTTCTTCCCTTATGTCATCCTGAATGTTTTCTTCCCTGATCTGTTCGATATGGCTGACCATGATGTCGAACAGCGACAACTGACGGGAATCACTGGTCTGCTTGCGCCGTCTGGCCATACTGTCCTTTCCTTGCCGCTGGGCGGAGGAAAGGCGGCGCGTCGAAATGAAGACAGCCTGTTCCTACTCGCCGGGCTTTTTTTCCTGGGCGATTGTCAGCTTTGCGGCGTTTTCAACGACAATGCGCCCGTTTTCTTCATAAAAAACAACCTTATCCCCTTCCTTCACGTCGAGCTTTCTGCGAATGGCGAGGGGCAGCGTGATCTGACCGCGCGAAGTGACCTTGGCAAGTTCCATGAGTTCTCCCTGAAATCTTATTTACAAGATAAATCTTACTTATAAGATTAGTGAGAAGGGAAGCGTTCGTCAAGACGGGTCAGGGAAAGAGGGCGTCATAAAACGGACTCATTCAAAAGGCCGCGCGTAATCATCTGGACGATGCGTTCTTTGGCATCGGCGTCTTCGGCGCGGGCCTTATGGGCGAGTTCGAGAGCCAGCGGCACTTGTGAGGCCGTGAAATCACAGGCGGGAAAACGAATGCCGTCCAGAATCCAGGTGGGAGTTGAGGTGATTCTGGATTGCGAGGCGATAATATCCGCGCCTACGACAGGAGCGACCTGTTGCAGAGAGTCGGCAAAGTCTTCCGGCACAATGGCCGCATCCTGAAGCGCCGTTTGCAGCGCAGCCTCATAGGGTTTCGGAACGCCGAGAGGTGTCCGGGGCACCACGGCATTCCAGAAGCTGTGCGCGGCGTTCGGAGAAAAGCGCAGGAGTGCTTCAAAGCTCAGGGCTTTTTTCAACGACTCTCCGTAGTTGTCCGAAGGGCTGTGACGCACGACAATGCACATGCCGGGATTTTCCCGCTGTGCCCGGAGCGGTTCCTCAATGCCGCAGTAAGGACATTCCAGGTTGACCCAGTATTCCATGATGTCGCCCTGAAATTCTTTTGTCGGCCTGCCGTCCAGACAGGTTCTGCCGGAAAGGGCCGCATCGGGCGCGTAAGGCAGCGCCAGGTCTTTTGAAAGTTCTGCCTTTACGCCAGCTTCCACGGCTATCCGGTCGGACACGGGCGTTCCGGCATGGGCAGAAGGAACCGATCCCGACAAAAGACAGATGAAAAGAGTAATAAGTTGTACGAGTCGCGTCATAACTGTTCTCCGGTGCGGTATTGTCGAAGGGGACTTGCCATATTGGCGATTGCGAGTTATATAAAAATATAACTTATGGAGGATGACGATGTACACAGCTAATTTGAGAAAAGTCGGCGGTTCAGTGATGCTGGCCGTTCCTCCCGCCATTTTGGAAATGCTGCGAATGGAATCGGGGTCATCGGTAAGCATGGCCGTGGAATCCGGGCGTCTGATTATTGAGCCGAACGTCAGGAAGAAGTACAGCCTGCAGGAACTGTTGGCTCAGTGTGATGCTTCCGCGCCGCTTTCCCCTGAGGATGGAGTGTGGACCGGGGCTGGAGCCACGGGCGGGGAGCTGATCTGATGCGGCGTGGTGATATTTATCTGGTGACGCTTGATCCTACAGAAGGGCATGAGCAACAGGGAACGCGACCGGTGTTGGTGATTTCTCCCGACGAGTTCAACAGAGTGACGCAGGTTCCCGTAGTGTTGCCGATTACCAGCGGGGGGAATTTTGCCCGTACTGCAGGATTCGCCGTGTCGCTCAGCGGATGCGGCACGCGTACTACAGGAGTAGTTCGTTGTGACCAGCCCAGGGCGCTGGACTTGCGGGCGAGATCCGGCAGACGGCTGGAACAAGTACCGCCCGTCATTATGGATGAAGTTCTTGCAAGGTTGGCGACCATTTTCAGCTAGCCGGGCTTTTTCTCTTTTATGCCGCATGGTCATAGTGTTTCTCCTGGGAGAGCTGCACAAGCTGGGGGACGCGCAGCTGCGCTTTTTTCAGGGAAGGGTTGGCAAAGAACATGGTGCCCCGGACGATTTGCCCGCTGAAGATGAAATGGGCTTCGCCTTCGATCTGTTCCTGCAAGTCGCGCAGGACGACGCGGTCTTCCTGTTCCACGGTGGTGTTCATGGCGTCGCGGTAACCTGCGCTTATTTTTTCGTTGACGTTGAAGCCGGTGGTGCGGAGGACGGTGCCTTGTCCGGCCTGTCCCCGTATGAGTTCCCAAGTTTTTTCCGCGTCCTGCATTTTCATGAAGATTTTTATGGAGGTGTTGGCCACCATCTGCTGCGCGCCTTTTTTGTCTGCTTCCAGAATACCGGCGTAATCCTGGGAGGCGACGATGGCGGCTATGCCGAGACCGCGCCCCTGTGTCAGCACGACCTCAAAGCCGGGGGTGACGATGGCCGCATATTCATCCACGATGCACAGATACGGGCCGATGCCCACAGTGTCCGTGGGCAGGGCTTCCAGCACGTCGGCGGCGTCGCCTTCAATATGTGCGCCGAGGCCAACGGCACAGGCGTTGCGTATGGCGGAGAGGCTGATTTTTCCGAGGCTGGCCAGTTCTGCGGGGGCTTTTTCCAGCGAAGGCAGAAGAACGACCAGCACGCGGCGCTGCATGATAAAAGCGAATATTATATGTAATTATTTGATTTTATAAATATTTTATTTCAGTAAAAATATGAGTACCTGCGTAAGTACCTACAAAAAAGAAAGATTAAAAAAATTTTTCCGGACGAGATAGGATCTCTTGTGGAATATGAAAAGCGCTACTACCGTAGAAGTAAATATATTCTTGAGAGAATTGTAAGAAATCAAAACCACCCACATAGCGGGTGGTTTTGAATACCTCTTTGGACTTTACTGGATGACGAAAATTGGGTAAAATTATCATTAAAATGTATAAATTTTATCATGTTCCTGATTGGAGAGACGCATGTCTGAATCACATCTTGACAAATACCTTGCGGAAAACAAGCTCGCTCATCTCGCTCAGGAATCAATTGAGAAATTTGCTGAAATATCGAGTATTGTGGAATCAAAGTTGTCCCAGGATTTCTCATACAGTTCTGGCGTCATGGCCTCTCCAAACCATGATGCATTCAAGAATCTTGCCAGCATAAGCAATACCCTCAGACATGAATACCTGAAACTGAAAGCCGAACCAGCCGTCGGTCGCGTGGTAATCGATTTTCCGGATAAGAAGGAAACAAAGGTTTATTATATTTGCCGCGCGACTCCGCCAACCGGAGTGAAAAACCTAATTAGTTACAGGGCCCCCATGGGAAGACTGGCGGCTCTTGAAATCGGCGAGACATACGACATGGGGGAGGTGACTGGGCTCGAGCAGTTTGATGAGCAGGACATAGTCAAGATACAGCAGGTCACCTACATCCCGAAAAGGACCAATGCCGGATGGGATTCACGCAAGACTGAATACAGGGATTCCATCGATCTCCAGTTCAAGACGATAAGTTCGTTATTGAAGGTTCTTGAGAAAGAAGAGGATATCGACCCCGAAAAAGTCTTGGAAAGGTATCTTCAGGAGCAGGAACGGGAAACCAATGTCGTTACCGGGATAAAGAAGGAAATCGTCGAAAGGTTCACTTTGCCGGATCAGGTCTTTCTTGATTCGCAACAGGACGACATCTTCCGCCTGCGCCTGAATTGTTCGCTTTTGCTGGTTGGGCCTGCTGGAACCGGCAAGACGACCACGTTGATCCGGCGGCTTGGCCAAAAGCTTGATTTCAAAAACGGGCTTATGGAAGCGGAACGGGATCTTGTGTTGAGAACATTCGAAACGGAAGAAGAGTACCGTTCCAGTTGGATTATGTTCACGCCCACGATCCTGCTGAAAAGCTATCTCAAGGAGGCTTTCAATAGGGAAGGCGTCCCAGCAGACGATCAGCATATCACCACCTGGGACTCATACAGAAACAAGCTCGGCAGGGACGTGCTGAGGATACTGAAGACAGCAAGATTCGAATCCGGCTTTCTCTATTCGCAAGATGTCACGACATTGCGGAATGATTTTGACTCCCTTACCGAGCTGTTTTCCGAATTCCACAGTTGGCTCGTGAAAGACTACATGAACGAGTTGACCCAGGCCTTGGAGAAATCCGTATCGCTGGGCCTCTTCAAGGAAAACTCATTCATCAACAGGTATTATGACTTGATAACCAGGTCATCCAATTCCGATAGGTTCTTCCTTGATGAGATATTCTGCCTGATATTCACGAATCATGAGCAGATATCTGACCTGTACAAAAAGGAAAGGAAGGAAATAGAAACAGCCATAAATACGGATTTGGGAAACAAGCTGAAGAATAAAAAATTCTTGGTAGAATATTCGGACTTTCTTGCAAGTCTTGAAAGCCGCGAGCAGACGGAAGCGGATGAAAGCGAGGCGGCCGAGGCCGACATCATTGATGAAGAAGATGACGATGGCCTGACCTCCAGCGACAGAATCAAGATTGCGATAAGGAAATACCGCAGCCTTATAATATGGCTCGCTTCCAAGGCGTCCGGTTTCGATACGAGAAAATCCACATCGAGAAACGCCAGACAGATGGAATGGCTTGGCGACAGGATACCTCCTCGTGACGTGCTGGAAACCATAAACCGGTCTGCCAGCAGAATCAGGAGCATGGGTCCACTGTACAATCCTTTGAACAAGTTTTTCAATTCAATCGTCGCAAGATACGGCAAGTTCAGAAAACTTAAGCAGGCGGAGAACAAGTTCTATCATCCAGATTCAGCCCTGCGTAAGAAAATTAGCGGCACGGAACTTGATCTGCTCATATTCACTAAATTGAGGATAGCTGCCGACCTTCTGCGCAAGCAACAGCTGGCCCATGACGAGTCAAGGTTGACTTCATCTCTCAGGCCGGTAAGGGAGAATTACAGGGCCCAAGTGTTCGTGGATGAGGCTCCGGACTTTTCCCCGCTCCAGCTGGGATGCATGAAATTGATGGCTCACCCAAAGATAAATTCATTCTTTGCATGCGGCGACTTCAACCAGCGTCTTGCCTCGGAAGGAACCAGAGATGTGGGCATCATCAAGGATTTTCTGCCAGGCGGTAATATTGAGGAAAAACATATATCCATCCCCTATCGGCAGACGAAATCTCTTTACAAGTTCTCTCTGAAGGTACTCGATATGGTCGGCGGCAACGCACATGCATCCGGCCATCAGGAAAACATGCATGCGAACGAGGGATTCAGGCCGGTATTAGGGGAGAATCTCGAAAACCGACAAATATCGTCATGGATTGTCGATCGCATAGTCGAGATAGAGCAAATCCTTGAAGGCAACATTCCTTCCATAGCTATTCTCGTACCGTCGGAGGAGTATGTGAGCCCGATCGCCCGGGAGATAAAGGAAAAACTCAACCAGAAGACAAACGCCCTTGTCCAAGCATGCCATGAAGGGCAGACAGTTGGAGATGGGCGGGCAATAAGGGTTTTTGATATAAAGCATATCAAGGGGCTTGAATTCGAGGCAGCCTTCTTCGTCTCCCTTGACAGGCTCGCACTTTTGTACCCGGACTTAATCGGCAATTATCTCTATGTCGGGGCTACAAGGGCCGCCCAATTCTTGGGCGTTACCTGCGAAAAGGAATTGTCGGGAAATTACGGGCAAGCGCTGAAAGATGAATTTGCCACAAACTGGGGAGTGTAGAGATGGCGATCAATTCAAAAATTTTTGGAATGCAACCAAAATAAATAACACAGGTAATCCCCAGGCTTTGCCGGAGGATTACCTGTGTTTAGAGGATATCCGGCATGATTTTTGATTCTAAAAAAATCTGGTAAGCTCGTCCCATGAAACAGACAGACTTTCGCGATGTGCCTGATGAACTGTGGGAACGTATCGAGACTCTTCTTGCCCCATTCAAACGAAAAAGAAGTGGCGGCAGCAAGCCGCTTTCACAGCGCACGATTCTTGCCGGGATTCTCTACAAATGCCGGAGCGGATGCCAATGGGCCATGCTTCCCGCCTGCTATGGCTCAAAAAGCACTGTCCACGAACACTTCTAACGCTGGAACAAAGCCGGTGTCATGGCGGAGATTTTTCGCATATTTCTTGCGGAATATGGGGAAAAGGTCGGCGTAGATGCCCAATGGCAAGCTATGGACGGCACCTTGCTGCAAGCGCCGACGCGCTCTCAAAAAATCAGCGGCTGAGGGCCTCGGACGCAACCCGACGGATAGAGGGCGAAGTGGCGGCAAGATCCATCTCCATGTGGACGGTCAGGGTATTCCTCTGGGAGTGACGGCTGTAGGCGCCAATGTGCATGACAGCCGCCTGATAGGAGCGACGCTGAAAAAATCTCGGGAAATGGGCGGCTGGTTTCTGGGGGCTGAAGTTCGACACCTCTGTCTGGACAAGGGGTATGATCATCCGCGAGTCAGCGAGGGCGTGTCTGCAAACCTCTTATCGAAGCCAGATAAGTGAAGCAGCCAGACATACAAAGGCCGCAAAAACTTCTGCCAGCTTGTCATAACGAGTTGCAATTTTACGATATTCTTTGATCTTGTTAAAAAACGTCTCAATAAGATGACGTTCCTTGTAGAGATGTCTGTCAATGGTACGGGGATGATGGTTCGTTCTTCTGGAGGGAATAACTGCTTCACATCCCTGCTGGTGAAGCGCATCGATGAGACTCCTGCTGTCATAGCCCTTATCGGCCAGAATTGTTGTGTTATGATACTGGATTAGAAGGTTACTGGCTTGAGGATACTCGGAGTATTGTCCTGCCGTGACAGTAAAAGCCAACAAATTACCGAGAGCATCCACCACCGCATGAATTTTGGAAGTAAAGCCGCCACGACTTCGGCCGAGAGCCTGATTGATTCCAGAGGTATGTCGAGCTCCGGCACTATGCTTGTGAGCATGAACGTATGTCCCATCAATCATGATGTGGTTCATGTCAGCCTGTAAGGTAAGAAGCTTAAGGATAGCAGTCAGATATCCTCTTTTCTGCCAACGCCTGAATCGGGAATATACGGTTTTCCACGAACCATATTTCTCTGGCAAAGCTCGCCATGGAGATCCGGTTCGCAGCATCCAATGTACAGCATTGAGAAAGTTTCTGACGTCACCAATCGGTCTCCCTCCACGAGGAGAACCTTCTGTTGGCAGTATGGGCTCAAGCCTGAGCCAGAGGTCTTCAGGGATGTCATAG
>NZ_DBMAFI010000069.1:0-16234 GCF_057864385.1 Bilophila sp.
TGTCCATGCGGGTTCCTTCCTTTTATTTTTCTTTGACCCTGCCGCAGGTCCTGCGCACGATAAGTTCCGTGTCGAGCAGGTACTGCACTTTGAGCGGGGTTTGCGACTCTATGGCCGAAATCATGATGTTCGCCGCCATCTGGCCCATTTCGTAGCAGGGCGTCTTGATGCTCGTCAGCGGCGGGTTGAAGTAGGCGGCGATGTCGATGTCGTCAAAGCCGCAGACGGAAATGTCCTCCGGGACGCTCAGCCCCGCTTCGGTGATGGCGCGCATGGCACCGATGGCCAGATAGTCGTTCACGCACAGCACCGCCGTCGGGGGATCCTGCAATTTCAAAAACGCCCGCATGGACTCCTTGCCGAGCAGGTAGGAAGGCGGCTGCGAGCGGATGAGTTCCGGGTCGAAGGGGATGCCGTTGTCGGCAAGCACCTTCTTGTAGCCTTCCATACGGTCGATGGTGCGGCGCGCGCAGGTCATGGGGCCGACCAGAAAACCGATGCGCTTATGTCCGAGATCAATGAGGTATTTGACGCTCGTATAGATGGATCGCGCGTTGTCGATGCCGATATAGTTCACGCTTTCGTCCGGCACTTCCCACAGGATGATGCAGGGGATGCCCGCCGCCTCCAGCGTTTTCATGTAATCCACATTGCTCATGTCCAGCCCGACGAGGATGAGCCCGCCGATGCGCTGCTCGTGGAAGCGCCGCATGGCGAGGCGCTCCTCCTCCGGCGAGAACTGCGACAGGGCCACCTTGCACGAGTAGTTCCGCTCCGAGCACGTTTTCTGGATCGCCATCAGGTTCACGCCGAACGCCGCATACGTCGGCGAAGGCAGGAGGATGCCGATGGTGTCCGAGCGCCTCTTGGAAAGGGAGCCCGCCGTCGCGTTGTAGACGTAGTTGAGCGCTTCCGCGGCGGCCCTGACCTTGCTGACCGTTTCCGCAGGCGTTTTGTCCGGCTCGCGGAGGGCGCGGGATACGGTCGAAAGCGAGACGTTCGCCTTGATGGCGACGTCCTTTATGGTCGCCCGGGTGTTATTGAAACCGTTTTCATTCATTTTATTGTTTTTTTTCAATGTATTATCCATTTATTTTGTACTTCAATAAGTACGTTTTCAATCTAGCCGCCCATAAAACCGCTGTCAAGCCTCTTTGCAACGTTTTTTTTGCGTTCACCCCCTTGGTTCCGAAAAGAGCCGGTTTTTGCAGCTTCCGCCACCCCATGCAGCGGAAAAGAATGTGCCCAAAGTAAAAACCAATTATATGTGTAGATGTTAGATAAACATCTACATTTCAAGCACCCACCCGGCGGCAGGCCGCCATGAAGACGCAAACCTCTTCACAGAGTTGCGGGGAGTGTCTGAAAGGGCAAAAACTATCTTTTTTAATAGGCTGTATTTTATAAAAAATATGTATCTTACGCCGCTGAGGATACAAAAAAAAGCATCCCATCTCTTGACAAGATATTTTTTTGACGCATAGAATGAAAACGTATTCATTCTAATATAAATTATAACATATAATACATTGAATATTCATATTTTTTTGCAAAAGAACGGATTCAAAATCCATTCATAAGCCTCATAAACATAAGGAAATCCACCTATTAGGCCTCATGCCCGCGGCCTTGGAGCATGTACGGCATCCCGAAAGGCCGCAGGCCTAACCAGATAACCCCAAGGAGAAGGGCGTTATGCAACTGTCCAACACATGGAAGGCAACGGTAGGATTGATGATCGGGGCGATCTTGTGCCTGCCCGCGCAAGCGGCGGCCGAAAAGAAAATCATCATGCGCTACAGCCACAGTTCGGCGGCCATGGTGGAGGAGCCGCATCACACGGCGGCTCTGGACTTCAAGAAATACGTTGAAGAGAAAACCAAGGGCAGGGTGGAAGTGCAGATCTACCCCGCCAGCCAGCTCGGCGGCGAGGAACGCGCCTTTCAGGACGTGCAGCAGGGCGTCATCCAGATAGCATCCCTGGCTTCCAATAATGCCGCCGTGTTCGCCCCTTCCCTCTATGTCATCGATCTCCCCTATCTGTTCAGGACCAACCAGGAAGGCTGGGACATTCTCGACAAGTATTGGGACGAGCTCAACGCCAAGGCCATCAAGGAAAGCGGCAACCGCATCATCGGCTGGCTCGACCTCGGCTACCGCCACGTCTGCAACAGCAAGCATCCCATCCGCACCATCGAAGACCTCAAGGGCCTCAAAATCCGCGTGCCCAACAACCCGGTCATGATCAACACGTTCCGCGCATGGGGCTGTGAGCCGACCCCCCTCGCGTGGGACGAAACATTCAACGCCCTCCAGCAGAAGGTCGTCGACGGCCAGGAAAACTCCTACGTGGTCTTTGCGTCCAACAAGTTTGAAGAAGTGCAGAAGTACATGACCGAACTGCGCTACAAGCTCCAGATCATCGTCATGGTCGTCAACGACGCATGGCTCAAGAAGCAGCCTGCCGATGTCCAGCAGGCCATCCTCGAAGGCGGACGCCTCGCCACCAAGCACAACCGCGAAATGATCATCGCCATGGAAAACCGCCTGAAGCCCGCCATGAAGAAGGCCGGCGTCGAAATCCTCGACAAGCCCGAAGACGAAAACATTTGGGAAGAAAAGGCGATGGCCCTGTGGCCCGATCTCTACCCCAAAATCGGCAACCTCGATCTCCTCGACAAGATGATGGCGGACATGAACCGCAAGCGCCCGTAGCAGTAAAATCATGAAAACGTTTTTTACCATTGATTAAGGTCGATTATCTTTATTTCTACGTTCTTTTGATTCGACATGCAAGTGAAAAGGCACGCCTTTTCATGAATGCGGAGTGCGCATTCTTGGAAAAGCGCGACTATGGCAATGGATTTCAGACTGTTCACCCACAAACGAGGAGGTCTTCATGAACATCCGGCAAGGCTTCAGCCTGGCCCTGTTAGGGGCGGTTTGCGGAGCGCTGCTTCTGGCTTCTCCCGCCAGTGCGGCCGAGAAAAAAATCGTCATGCGCTACAGCCACAGCTCCAGCGCGATGGTCAAGGAGCCGCATCACGCCGCGGCCCTCGACTTTAAGAACTACGTGGAAAAGGCCACCAACGGGAAAGTGGACGTCCAGATTTACCCCGGCAGCCAGCTTGGCGGCGAGGAACGGAGTTTTCAGGACATCCAGCAGGGCGTCATCCAGATCGCGTCCCTCGCGGTCAACAACGTGACGGTATTCAGCCCTTCCATGGGCGTGTTCGATTTGCCGTACATGTTCACCAACTATGAAGATTGCTACAAGCTCATCGACCAGAACTGGGACGAGATCAACAAGCGCATGATCGACGAGAGCGGCAACATGGCCGTGGGCTGGCTCGTGCAGGGCTTCCGCGTGCTGAGCAACAGCAAGCACCCCATCCGTACGGTTGAAGACCTCAAGGGCCTCAAGATCCGTGTGCCCAACAACCCGATCATGATCGCCACCTTCCGCGCGTGGGGCGGTGAGCCCGCGCCCATGGCGTGGGACGAGACGTTCAACGCCCTCCAGCAGAAGGTCGTCGACGGCCAGGAAAACCCCTACCCCGTGTTCGCTTCCAACAAGTTCGAGGAAGTGCAGAAGTACATCACCGAAATCCACTACAAGGTGTGGATCGGCCCCATCGTGGTGAACGCCGCGTGGCTCAAGAGGCAGCCTGAGGACGTCCAGAAGGCCATCCTTGAAGGCGGCCGCCTTGCCACCGAAAACAACCGCAAGATGATTGCCGAAATGGAAACCGAACTCGTCAAGGCGCTCAAGGATAAGGGCGTCGAAATCCTCGACAAGCCGGAAGACGAATCCGTCTGGCAGGAAAAGGCCATGAACGTATGGCCGCAGTTCTATGACAAGATCGGCGATATTTCCTTGCTCGACACCATGATGAAGTCCCTCGGACGTACGCGTCCGCAATAACGCCTGCCGAGCCCGGAGGGAATCCTCCCTCCGGGCCGCTAACCTCAACCGGCGAGGAGTGAGCCATGCGCGAGCAGTTGGCGTCCATTTGGAGAGATCTTGAAGAGTATATCTGTTGTACGCTGCTCGGCGTCATCATGACGCTTCTCATGATGCAGGTGTGCTATAGATACTTCGGCGGCAAGTCCATTGCCTGGTCTGAAGAGGTCAGCCGCTTCCTGTTCCTGTATCTTGTCTATTTCGCGGCGAGCCTCGCCGCCTCAAAGAACCTGCATATCCGCGTGACCGCGCAGCTCAAGCTCCTGCCGAAGCTTGGCCAGATGCTCCTGCTCCTTGCGACGGACATCATCTGGCTGATCTTCTGCATCATCGTGGTGGACGTCGGGACGGACTTCATCATCAGCATGAGCGACCGCCCGATGGTTTCCGGGGCGCTGATGCTTGACATGCGCTACGTCTACGCGGCGGTGCCCATCGCCTTCACCTTGCAGGCCGTCCGCCTCGTCGAGCGTTGGTGGCGTATCTTTACCAAACGTGATCCCTTAGTCGTCCCCAGCGAGGAGGTGTTCTGATGTCCCTTGAAATCCTCATCTGGGTTGCTCTGGCTGTCCTGCTCATCATGGGCACGCCCATTTTCGTCTCCCTCGGCATGGCCTCCATCACTGTGCTGCTTCTGAGCGACATCCCGCTTTCGCTCGTCATGATCGACCTTATCAAGGTCTCGGACATGTTCCCTCTGCTGGCGGTGGTGGGCTTCGTCTTCGCCGGGGCGCTCATGGAGCGCGGCGGCATGGCGGCCCAGATTGTTGAGGTCGCTTCCATGCTCGTCGGGCATATACGCGGCGGGCTCGGCATCGTGACCATCCTCGGCTGCATGTTCTTCGCCTCCATGATCGGTTCCGGCCCCGGCACCGTAGCCGCCATGGGCAGCATCATGATCCCCTCCATGATCAAGCGCGGCTACTCGCCCGAATACGCCGCCGGCGTTTCGGCCACCGGCGGCACGCTCGGCATCCTCATCCCGCCGAGCAACCCCATGCTCGTCTACGGCATCATCGCCAACGTCTCGATTTCCGCGCTGTTCACCGCCGGATTCGTACCCGGCGCGCTGGTCGGCACCTGCCTCATGCTCACGGCCTATATGATCGCACGCCGCCACGGTTACAGGGGAACGATGCATTCCTACACGATGGCCGAATTCGGACGCGCGCTCCTGAAGAACATCTGGTCTCTCATGGCTCCCGTGGTCATCCTCGGCGGCATTTACGCGGGCATATGCACGCCCGTGGAAGCCTCGGTCGTCGCGGTGTGGTACGCCCTTTTCGTCGGCTTCTTCATCACCAAGAAGCTTTCCCTGAAGGAAGTGTTCAACGCCATGAAACTGGCGAACATCTCCACCGGGACGATCCTCATCGTCGTAGGCGTGTCCACCATTTTCGGGCGGTTCCTGACCATGTACCAGATCCCGCAGCAGCTCGCCGCCCAGATGATGCTGTACACCACCAACCCCATCCTGATCCTGCTGCTCATCGCCGCACTGCTGTTCTTCCTCGGCATGTTCATGGAGACCCTCGCCACCATCGTCGTGCTCGCGCCGGTCTTCCTGCCGATCATCAAGTCCGTGGGCATCGACCCCGTATTCTTTGGGGTATTCTGGGTCGTTACCAACGAGATCGCCCTGTTGACCCCGCCGCTCGGCGTCAACCTGTTCATCGCCATGAACCTGTCCAACCTTCCGTTGGAACGGGTGGCAAAGGGGGCCATCCCTTATATTTTCTTGCTTATTCTTGTTGTTTTCTTCCTTATCCTCTTCCCCGACGTCGTAACGTTCCTCCCGAAGGCGCTCGGCATGTATTGATGGGGCGTTTTCCCAGACTTCGGCGAGGGGCCCTGCCCCTCGAACCCCGGCAGAGGCGCTGCCTCTGCACTCCGCAAGGGAGCAGCGCTCCCTTGACCCGGCATAAGCGTTTCCTCTCGCGGCAATGCCGCGAGAGGAAACGCCCTAGGCCCAACGAGTTCTCTTTTTGATGGGAATCAGGGACGGTAACAGCGTGGATAGCGGCAAGGGCGGCAACCCATCCATGAGGGACGGCGCCGATCCCGATCTCATCGTAGGCAATTCCACTCTGGAATTACCCAGCCCCAAAAACAAAAAATCTCCTCTCCACCTGCCGGGGGCTTCCTCCTCCCCCACTCCCCAAGCGGCGGCCGTTCCCCCCAAGGATAGCCGCCGCTCCTTTTACGCAACGCCGTCTTCCTGAAAAATAATCCTTATTAACAATCCTTATTGAGGGTAAGATTGAAACGAAAGGCCATGTCGCAATAAACGATTGATGCTTTCTTAAAATTCCAAAGCAATTGATGCTTTCTTAGACCGGCAAAATGCTTCCTCCACAAAGCCACGAGATAAAAAGTGGCTGTGTCCTAGTCGTCAATATAGATATAATATATTGAAACCATTTAACTATTTTTCAAGCCAAATCACAAAAATATTTTAATAATTTCAAATAATTACATTAAAATAGCAACACAACCTAATTATTCTTTTGGAATTTCAAGAAATAAAGCATCAGCCCTTTTCTATGGTACGCCTTCAATAAATGAAGATCGTTATCACATCATATAGGGGCAGACTCCGGCACATGAATTGCGTTATACTGCATAGTAAGCGGCTGTCTTGACGGCAACGCCGCCAAGACAGCCGCGCCGCCGGGTCAAGGGGCGGCTCGCCCCTTGCGGGGTTCCGAGGGGCAGGGCCCCTCGGCGGGCCCGTAGAGCCCCGCAAAATCGCCTGCCTCGCCTCCCCACATTGCCTACATGGGCGTCAAAAAATGTCACTCAACAATAGCCTATAAAGACAGGAGGCTTCATGAAACAGCTCAAGCTGGATGCCGATTCCTCCCACACAGGAAAACTTGAGGGCATGAACGCGCCGTGGAGCCGCCTGCTCCATCTCGCAACGCGCTACACCTACCCGAAACGCTACCCCCTCGTACTGGCGGGCGACGCCATGTTCGATTTCTACTACCTCGCCAAGGGCCGCCTCCGAATCATGCACGGCACGGAGAACGGACGCGAGCGGGCTATGGTCTATGTCGGCAGCGGGAACGTGTTCAACGAGGCTACGGCGCTGGCAGGGTTCGACGATCCCGACTGCCGCTTCTACTGTATGGAAGACGTGGAACTGTACCGCTTCCCCGGCACGTTGCTCCATGATCCCCGCTTCGTCGCCGAATACCCGGAACTCATCATCAACCTGATGGTCTCCATGAGCACCAAGGTGCTCGTGATGCACGCCAACCTTTCCGAAACGGGCGGCGGTACGGCGGTAAAGCAGGTCAGCCTCTTTTTGTGCGGACTTTCACGCCTGCACGGGGACAAGCTCGACTTCAACCCTCAGATGACGCAGGAAGAATTGGCGATTTTCCTTGGGATACACAGGGCTACGCTCGTCAGGGCACTGCGGTCGCTGCGCGAATGCGGCGCGCTCCTCCAGCTCACCAAGAACCGCCTCCGCATTGGAGACCTTGCGCTCCTGCAAAAAATAGCCGGGGAATAAGCCCGGAATCATACAGAAAACCCATATAATCCACACTCTTTCATCCTGTTTCCTCTTTTTTTCCGCTTTTTTTCACAAATGGCGCATCTGCGCCATTTTCTTGAGAGCGGCTGTGTGAAGGTTCGCACAATGGGAAGTGAGCCGGAGG
The DNA here is from genome assembly GCF_057864385.1 of Bilophila sp. NCBI lineage: Bacteria > Pseudomonadati > Thermodesulfobacteriota > Desulfovibrionia > Desulfovibrionales > Desulfovibrionaceae > Bilophila > Bilophila sp. Next base: position 7,633 of record NZ_DBMAFI010000069.1, read on the forward strand.
GCGGATGCGCGCCCGCCCGTCCCCTCACCCTTCACATAGCCGTTCCCTGTGACGCGGGGAACGCCAAGGAGACAGGACGTGATCAACGTTATCGATCAAGACAAATGCATCGGATGCGGAACCTGCTTCAAGTCGTGCAGCCTCGACGTCTTCCGCCTCGACACCGACCAGCGCAAGGTTTCGCCCTGCATGGCGGCGTGCCCGGCAGGTACCGACATTCGCGGCTACAATGCCCTCGTACAGCAGGGCAAGCTTGAGGAAGCCGCCAAGAAACTCCGCCAGACCAACCCCTTTCCCGGCATCACGGGGCGCATCTGCTTCCACCCCTGCGAAAAGGAATGCGCGCGCAATGCCGTGGACGGCGCGGTGAACATCAACGCCGTCGAGCAGTTCCTCGGCGATCTCGGTTTGCCCGAAGAACAGCCCGCCATCCGGCATACCGCCAAGGTTGCCGTGGTGGGTTCCGGCCCCGCCGGGCTTTCCTGTGCCTGTTTTATGGCCCGTATGGGCTATCCCGTCACCGTTTTCGAGGCCGCACCGCACCCCGGCGGCATGCTCCGCTACGGCATCCCGGCCTACCGCCTGCCCGACGCCGTGGTCGAGGCGCATGTGGCCCGGCTTGAAGCCCTCGGCGTCAGCTTCCGCTGCAACACCCGCATCGGCAAGGGAGGCGATCTGACCCTCGGCGACTTGCGCCGCCGCGGTTACAAGGCTTTCCTCCTTGCCCCCGGAACCAGCCTCAGCCGCAAACTCGCCATTGAAGGCGCCGAGCTGCCCGGCGTGCTGTGGGGCGTGGAGTTCCTCCGCGCCGTGCGCAGCGATCACGCCCCGGCATTTTCGGGCCACGTCGTGGTCGTGGGCGGCGGCGACGTCGCCGTTGACGCGGCCATTTCCGCCAAGCGCCTCGGCGCGGCTTCCGTGAGCATGGTTTCCCTTGAATCGGAAAGCGAACTGCCCGCCTATCCGCACAACATCGCCGACGCCCGCGAAGAAGGCATTGATTTCCAGTGCGGCTGGGGCCCGGTGCGCGTCGAAGGCGCGGGCGCCGTTTCCGGCCTCACCGTCAAAGCCTGCCTTTCCGTCAAGGACGCTTCCGGCGCGTTCCGCCCGTCCTTTGATGAAACGCAGACCCGCACCATCCCCGCCGATGCCGTGATCTTCGCCATCGGGCAGGCCGCCGATCTCGATCCCTTCGCGGATGACGTGGCCATCACGCCCCGCCGCACCATCGAAACCGCCGCCGTCACCTTTGAAACCTCCCGCCCCGACGTATTCGCGGCGGGCGACGCGTCCAGCGGCCCGGCCTCGGCCATCCAAGCCATCGCCGGAGGCCGCGAGGCGGCCTACTCGATGGACCGTTACCTGCGCGGAGGCCAGATCCTCGCCAACCGCGCCGCCGTCCGCGAAACCGTGGACAAGGACAGGCTCCCCGGCGAAGGGGTGCTCCTCTCCCCGCGCAACGAGCGCGCCGTGACCGACGCCCCCGGCTTTGAAGAACGGCGGCAGGGGCTGGATCTCCACGCCGTGCTGGCGGAAGGCATGCGCTGCATGACCTGCGGGGCCAAGGCCCGCATCGCCTACAACGACGACTGCATGACCTGCTTCACCTGCGAGCTCCGCTGCCCGGCGGAAGCCATCAACGTGCATCCTTTCAAGGAACCGCTCCCGCGTACCCTTGAAATCCATTGCGAGGACTAGCCATGAGCGCGAAACCTTTTGTTTTCGATACGGACGTGCTGATCATCGGCGGCGGCTTTTCGGGTTCGTGGGCCGCATTGACGGCCCGGCAACATGTGGAGAACGTGCTCATCGTCGACAAGGGCCCCCGCGACTGGGGCGGCCTCGGCGGGATGTCCGGCGGCGACATGATCGTCAAGCAGCCGGAGTTCGCCGCCGAGGATCTGGTCGAAGAGCTGGTCTATTACTACGACGGGCTGTGCGAGCAGGACGTGCTTGAGGAAATCCTCAACCAGTCCTACGAGCGCTTCAAAGATTACGAGAAGATGGGCCACAAGTTCGCCCGCGACGATTCCGGCAGGCTCATGAGCATCCCCCAGCGCGGGCTCGAACTCATGCGCTACTACTTCTACCACCCCTACGGCAAGGGCGGCGCGCACACCACCCAGATCCTCAATGCCGAGCTCCAGCGCCTCAACGTCCAGCGCATCGGGCGCGTCGAGATCACCGATCTCATCAAGGACGGCGACGCCGTTTCCGGGGCCGTGGGCTTCCACGCCCAGAGCGGCACGCCCTGCCTGTTCCGGGCCAAGGCCGTCATCCTCGCCGCCCACAACGGCGGCTGGAAGGGCTCGTATCTGCTGAACACCTGTGCGGGCGAGGGCGCGGCGCTGGCCTACGGCGCGGGCGCTTCCCTGCGCAACATGGAGTTCATCGAGAACTGGAACGTGCCCAAGCTGTTCGCGTGGGAAGGCCAAACCGGGATGCTCCCCTACGGCGCGCGCTTCCTCAACGGCGAGGGCGAGGACTTCATGCGCCGCTATTCCCCCAAGCTCGGAGCCAAGGCCGACCCGCACTACAACGTGCGCGGCATGGCCTTTGAAGTCCGGGCCGGACGCGGGCCGATCTACTTCGACACCAGCACCATGAGCCCTGAGGGGGTCGAGATCATGACCCCCACCGGCGGCTGGATGAAGCTCAACGACACCAAGCTGAAAGAACTCGGCATCGACTTCTTCAAGAGCAAAACCGAATGGATGCCGCAGGTGCTCACCTCATTCGGCGGCACCGTGGCCGACAAGGACGGCTGGAGCGGCATTCCGGGCCTGTTCGTGGCCGGACGCGCCCGCAGCGTCACCCCCGGCGTCTACATGGGCGGCTGGGATACCTGCAAGACCACCACGACCGGCTACATCGCCGGGAACAGCGCGGGGCAATACGTTTCCGGGCTTACCTCCGCGCCGCGGTTCGACGACGCCCACGCCTCAGACACGCTCGACGCCACCCTGTCCCTGCTCGGCAAGCCCGGCGTCTATCCCAAGGACGTCGTGCGGCTCATGCAGGAGCTCATGGCCCCGATGGACGTGTGTATCCTCAAGACCGGCAAGGGCCTGACCCGCTCGCTGGAACGCCTTGAAGACGCCAAGCAAAACATCCTGCCGTATATGACCGCCCCTGAGCCGCACTATCTGGTCAAGCTCGTGGAAGCGCGCTCCATGGCGCTGATCACCGAAATGTACCTGAAGGCGTCGCTCATGCGCAAGGAATCGCGCAGCGGCCATTACCGCGAGGACTTCCCCGAACGCCACGGCGATCCGGCGTGGATCGTCATCCGCAGCGGGCGCGACGGCATGGATCTGCGCACCGACCCCGTTCCGCTGGATCGTTATCCGGTGAAGCCGCACCGCTACTATATGGACAACTTCGCCTTCCCCAAAACATCGGCCCTCTAAGGCAGCGTCCGCCGCGCCGGAATCCCCTATCCCGGCGCGGCTCCCCGACATCTGAACCCGCCTTCCGCAGGAGTCCCCATGAACCGTGTCCTGACATTAAAGTGGTTCGCCGTGCTCGGCATCGCCAGCCTGTTCTACCTGCTGGCTCCCCGTGATGTTTCGCCTCAGATGCCCCTCTATCTTGCGATGACCTCCGCAGCGGTCATCATCTGGACCTTCGATCTCTTGCCCGCCGTGGCCGTCGCCGCCGCGCTGACCTTCCTCTACCTGCTGACCAACATGGCCCCGCCCGAAGTCGTCCTTGGGCCGTGGACCACCGTGCTCATCTGGACCACCTTCGGCGCGGCCATCTTCGGCGAAGCCATGGAAAAGACCGGGCTCGCCAAGCGCGTGGCCCTGCGCTGCATGCTCCTCACGGGCGGCACGTTCACCGGGATGCTCATCGGCTTCGCCATCGGCGGCATCATCCTCGGCCTCCTGCTGGCCTCCGGGTTCGCCCGCACGGTCATCTTCTGCGCCATCGCCGTGGGCATCATCAGGGCGCTGGAAATCGATCCCAAGTCCCGCCTGTCCTCCGTCATCATCATCGCCTGCTTCTTCGCGGCGGCGGCCCCGACCATGCAGTTCCTGCACACCTCGGAGTCCTTCATCTGGTCGTTCCAGGTGCTTATGAAGGCCATCGGCGGCAATGTGGACTGGTGGGAATACCTGGATCACGTCTGTTTCATCAACACCATCTACGTCGCGCTGTCCTTCCTGACCATCTATTTCATGCGCGGCAAGGTGGATCTCCCCGAAGGCGCGAAGCTCAAGCTCATCCTTGAAGAGCGCCTCGCTGAAATGGGCCCCATGTCGGTTTCCGAAAAGCGCCTCCTCATCCTCGCCATCCTCAGCATCCTCGGCTTCATGGTCGAGCCGTGGACCGGCGTGAACGCCGTATACGTCCTCTGCCTCGTGGCCCTGTTCTGCTACATGCCCGGCATGAAGATCATGGAGCCTTCCTCCTTCAACAGCCTGAACATCGTGTTCCTCGTCTTCGTGGCGGGCTGTATGGCCATCGGGTTCGTGGCGGGCGAAGTCGGAGCCAACAAGTGGGCCGTCTCGTCCATCATCCCGTTCCTCAAGGAACTGCCTCCCACCCTCGGCGTGCTCTGTTCCTACCTCGCGGGCGTGCTCACCAACCTGCTCCTGACCCCCTTCGCGGCGACCGTGGCCTTCACCCCGGCGTTCGGCGAACTCGGCATCCAGATGGGCATCAACCCCCTGCCCCTGTTCTACGCCTTCGAGTACGGGCTCGATCAGTACTTCTTCCCCTATGAAGGCGTCATGTTCCTCTACATCTTCACCACGGGCTGCGTGACCCTCAAGCACGTCATCCCCACAATGATCGCCCGCTGCATCGTCGCCGGGGCGTTCATCGTGGCCATCGCCATCCCCTACTGGAAGTTCATCGGCATCATGTAGCCCCGGCGCGGCCCGCTCCCGCGCCTCTCCTCCCGCCCACGGATGCCCCGCATCCTGACACAAAAGGCATTGCCGCACCCCAGCCTGATGGCGGGATGCGGCGGTGCCTTTCCGCGATCGCCCCGCCTCCTTGACACGCCGCCCAGCCGTGCCCACATTCAGACAAAACGCGGGACAGAGGAGGCCGCCATGAGCGACAAGGACATTATCGATATGAAAGAGGAAAACGGCCAGTGGTCGGCTTACGTTTCCGATTTTTCCCCCGAAAAGCTCTGGGAAAAAATCAAAGGGCACGCAAAGAAAGTCGGCTGTGAGGGCATACGCAGCGCCCTGCGCCTGTTCTACGCGCTGGACAATCCGTCTATGCCGCTCAAGACGAAAATGGTGATCTACGGCGCGCTCGGCTATTTCATCTCGCCTATCGACGTGATCCCCGACTTCATCCCGGTCGTGGGCTTCACCGACGACATCGGCGTGCTCGCGGCGGCGGTGGTCATGGCCGCTTCCTATATAGACGCCGAGGCCAAGGCCAAAGCCGACGCCAAGCTTGCCGGCTGGTTCGGGGAAGGAGCCTGCTGAAACACGCAGCCCGGCCCGTTTGCCCGGCTTCTCCAGAAGAATGCTTTTAGAGAAAATCAACCTGACAGGATAATTAACCATGCACATGGAAAGGAAAACTCTTTTTGAACAGGTTCGATTTCCGAAACTGACTTTGAAAAATCGTTTCGTGCGTTCCGGCTTATGGATGAAAGCGGCGGACGAGAAAGGACATATAACGCCCGATTTGATTGACACATATAAGGCTCTCGCAGATGGTGGGGTTGGTCTTATCATCACCGAGTACACATATATTGATGCCAACGACCAACCCAATCCCCGCATGATTGGAATGTATGACGATTCTTTTATCTCCGAATGGAAAGAGATTATTGACTATGCACATTTCAAGAATGTCAAGATAGCCTGCCAGATTGCGATGGGGGGTTCACAAAGTGGCTTTGAGGCATCTCGGCACCGACGAATGATAGCTCCCTCTGCGGTTTTAAACCGCGTGACGGGTATCATGCCGCAAGAGATGACAGAGGCGGATTTTAAGCACGTAATCAACTGCCATGCAAAGGCTGCCTTACAAGTAAAACAAGCCGGATTCGATGCGGTACAAATCCATGCAGCGCATGGATATTTGTTGAGTCAATTCTTGACGCCTTATTATAACCGACGTAAAGACAAATATGGCGGCACATTACACAACCGTGCCCGCCTCATTTATGAAGTCGTCGCCGCTGTGCGTGCGGCTGTCGGCAAAGATTTCCCCGTGATGATAAAATTGAATTTTGACGATTTCATGTCCGAAGGCGAGGGGCTGACTTTTCCCGAATCCCTTGCCATGTTCGAGCGTCTGGATGCACTCGGCGTTGATTTTATCGAACCAAGCGGAACGAACCTCTCATCGGGTAACGGCATCACCCAATCGTTTCCAAACATAGCCCGATCCATTGAGAAGCAGTCCTATTTTAAAGAGCAGGTTTCCGAAATTGCACGACATATCACGACACCGCTCATTTTGGTAGGCGGAAACCGCAATATAGAAGTCATGGACGACTTGCTGAACAACAAAAATATCCCCTTGTTTTCGTTGGCACGCACCCTGCTTGCAGAACCCAATTTAATTAACAAGTGGAAAACTGACCTTGCTTATGTACCTAAATGTATCGCTTGCAATAAGTGTGGGGAAACTACACCTCATTCTTGCATATTGAACAGAAAAAATTTAAATATGCTCGATAAATGATTATTTTGCGAACTTAGATGGTTAACTTACAGTACAACATAGGGCCTTTGTCAAAAAATCGGAAGCTCTATTAATCACTATATGGTAAAAAAGCAACTATACATGATTATTATTCAGATAGTTTGTTTACCTTTGAAACTAAAAGGATTATTTGACAGCATAGCACCGCAAACCGCTGCAATTGGCACGGTTGCTAACTCGTTGCCACTACTTCTCAAATAGTTCGCTAAAAGTTTATTCCTCAATCGGTTAAGTCAAACCGATGAAAATCTAAAATACACTCGCTCAGGCATTGAACAGCATAAATGAATTGAACAACACAAATAAACGGTTCTTATGCCTCCACAGCGTCCGCCTGCTTCCCGCAGCCGGAAGAGCCTTTTCAATATGAAAAAACTCTGGGCGCGCCCTGACGGAACGCATACAACATGCGCCCACGTCAGGGCATTTGGGCAAAACGGAGTTACGAATAAGCCCCGCGCACGGCGTCCACAACGGCGTCCGTCAGACGCCGCAGGTCTTCAGGCTCGATGCAGTACGGCGGCATGAGGTAGACGTTCCGGTTGAACGGACGCACCCACACACCGCGCTCAACGAAAAAGTCCTGCAAAACAGCCATGTTCACGGGCTTGTCCACCTCCACGACGCCGATTGCGCCGAGCGTCCGCACGTCGCGGACGCCCCGGAATTCCCGACACGGCGAAAGCCCTTCCTCAAGGCCCCGGCGGATGCCTTCCACACGTTCGGCCCACGGCGAGGCGTTCAGAAGGTCGAGGCTGGCGCATCCCACGGCACAGGCCAGCGGGTTGCCCATGAAAGTGGGGCCGTGCATGAACACGCCGCCGCCCTGCTCCGGCCCGGCCTCTTCAATGCCCTGCGCTACGGCTTCGCTGGCAACGGTCGCCGCCAGCGTCATGGTGCCGCCGGTGAGCGCCTTGCCGAGGCAGAGGATATCCGGCTTGAGGCCCGCCCATTCCGAAGCGAACATCTTGCCGGTGCGCCCGAACCCGGTGGCGATTTCATCAACGATCAGCAAGAGTTCGTGCTCATCGCACAGTTTACGCAGCCCGCGCAGGTAGTCGGGGTGATAGAACCACATCCCGCCCGCGCCCTGCACGATGGGCTCAAGGATGACCGCCGCCAGCCCGTCCGCGTGGCGCTCAATGGCGTCGCGCATGGGCCGGAGGCTGTCGGGATCGAACGGGCTGTCGAAACGGCAGCTTGGCCGATCGACGAACAGATGTTTCGGCAGGATGCCGGTAAACAGGGTGTGCATGCCGTTTACGGGATCGCAGACGGACATGGCCCCCTGCGTGTCGCCGTGGTAGCCGCCCTTGGGGGTGAGGAAGCGGGTTTTGCCCGGCCTGCCCTTCGAGGCCCAGTACTGGACCGCCATCTTGAGCGCGACTTCGACCGAGACCGAACCCGAATCGGCATAAAAAATATGCTTCAGGTTGCCGGGCAGCAGCGGCAGGAGCCGTTTCCCCAGTTCCACGGCGGGCTCATGGGTCAGGCCGCCGAACATGACATGGGCCATTTTCGCGGACTGCCGCCGCACGGCGTCCATGAGGACGGGGTGCCCGTAGCCGTGGATGGCGCACCACCACGAGGACATGCCGTCCACCAGCTCCCTCCCGTCGCGCAGCCTGATGCGCACGCCCGACGCGCCCACCGCCTCCCGCACCGGGAGCGGGTTCAGCGCCGACGTATACGGGTGCCACAGGTGTTCCCGGTCGAAGGCGAGGAGCGATGAAGGGGAAAGGGTAGATGAAGGAATGTGGGGGGAGAGGGAAACCCTTCTGGAGAAGGGTTGTCCCTCTCCCCCCACGCCCCCCTCTCCCTTCCCAAGACTTTCGACTGGTGGGGAGGCCACGCAAGAGCTTTCCCGGTTGGGACAGGAAGATGCAGGAGGGGTTTGCCCGCATCCATAAGAAGA
>NZ_DBMAFI010000070.1:0-15247 GCF_057864385.1 Bilophila sp.
CGGAAGGCCATCTCTCCGATCTCGGCCTGCGGCGCGAGCACATCGCCGCCATCGCCTCGTGCGACGTGAAGGCCGATGAGCCCGCCATCCTCGAATTGGGCGAAAAATGGCAGGTGCCTGTGGAGTTCCACCCCGCCGCCCGGCTTGACGCCGTGCCCGTGCCCACGCCTTCGGCCAAAGTCCGCGAAAAGGTCGGCACCGCTTCGGTGAGCGAGGCCGCGTGCCTGCTTTCCGCCGGGTACGGCTCAACCCCCCAGCCCAAACTGTATGCCCCGAAAGCCGCCTTTGGTGACGTCACGCTGGCGCTGGCCCGGCTGCCGCACCTCTCCGCACCCAAGGCCGCAGGCGGGCAGGTCGTGGTCGTGGGGCTTGGTTCCGGCGCTTCCGGGCAGATTACGCCTGAGGTGGATACCGCGCTCAGGCACTGCGGCACGGTGGCGGGATACAGCCATTACGTCGATTTCATCCGTGATCGCATCGCCGGGAAAAACATCATCCAGAACGGCATGATGGGAGAGGTGGAACGGTGCCGGGCCACGCTCGAAGCCGCCGCAGCCGGGCAGGAGGTCTGTATGGTCTGCTCCGGCGATCCCGGCATCCTGGCGATGGCGGGGCTGCTGTTCGAGCTGCGGGCGCGGGAACCGGAATTCGCGGGCATCCCGATCCGCGTCCTGCCGGGCATCACGGCGGCGAACATCGCGGCGGCTTCGCTTGGGGCGCCGCTCCAGAACGGTTTTTCACTGGTGAGCCTTTCCGATCTGCTTGTCCCTTCGGATGAAGTGCGGCAAAACCTGCGGGCCGTGGCCCAGTCCGCCCTGCCTGTGGCGCTCTACAACCCCGCCGGGCGCAAACGGCGGCATCTGCTCGCAGAGGCGCTCGACATTTTCAGGGAACATCGCGGGGATGAGGTATTGTGCGCCTATGTCCGCCATGCCGGACGGCCTCAGGAGGCGAAATGGATCGGCAGGCTCGCCGATTTCCCCACCGACGAAGTGGATATGTCCACCCTCGTCATCATCGGCGGCCCGCGCACGGTTACGGACGCCGGGGCCATGTATGAGGCGCGGGGGTATGTCGAGAAGTATATGGAATAATGACGGGGAAGGGGAACAGCCTATGCGACACGCGACATTCCACGCCTTTTGCATCGCCGCGCCCCGTTCGGGCGAGGGCAAGACCACGGCGAGCATCGCGCTCATGCGGGCCCTTGCCCGGCGCGGCCTGCGGGTGCAGGGGTTCAAATGCGGGCCGGACTACATAGATCCGAGCTTCCATGCCCAAGCCACCGGGCGGCCCGCCTGCAACCTCGATACGTGGATGATGGGCCGCGACGGAGTCCGGGCGCTGTGGGGAAGCCGCGCGCACGATGCCGACGCCGCCGTCTGCGAGGGCGTCATGGGGCTTTTCGACAGCCGCGATCCCGGCGATCCGGCGGGCGGCACGGCCGACTGCGCCCGCGCCCTCGGCATTCCTGCCGTGCTCGTGTTCAACGGCAGGGGCATGGCGGGTTCCGCGGCTGCACTCGTCGCCGGGTTCCGGCTTCATGCCGCCCGCATGGGCGTCCGCCTCATCGGGGCCATCGCCAACAACGTGGGAAGCCCCCGCCATGCGGACATACTGCGCGAGGCATTGGAACGCTCCAGCCTTCCGCCGCTGCTCGGCGCGCTGCCCCGGCGTGAGGAATGGCGGCTCCCCGAACGCCAGCTTGGGCTCATCCCCCCGGAAGAAGCCGGGACGACCCCCGCATGGCTCGACGCGCTGGCGGATATGGCGGAACGGCATCTCGACATTGATCGCCTTCTTGCGCTGACCACGTCGAAACGCCCGGAACCGCCCCAACTGCCCGAACCGACTGAACAGCCCGAACCGCCGCTTGCGGCAAGCCTCCGGCCCGATCGCATGGGCCTCACCCCCGGAGGAGGGGCCTTTTCCCCAAAAGAGGCCCGCCCCCGGCGCATGGGCATCGCCAAGGACAAGGCTTTCCGCTTCTATTACGAAGAAAATGAGCGCGTCCTGCGTGCGCGGGGATGGGAACCCGTCCCCTTTTCCCCGCTTTCAGATACGGCCTTGCCGACCGGCATTGAGGCGCTGTACCTCGGCGGGGGCTATCCCGAAGTCTTCGCCCGCGAGCTGTCCGAAAACGCCGCCATGCGGGAAAGCATCCGGGATTTCGCCGCACAAGGCGGGGAAATCTATGCGGAATGCGGCGGCTATATGTATCTTTGCGCCACGCTCGAAGCCTCCGGGGAGGACGGGGGCACACGGGGCGGGCTCCGCATCTGGCCCATGTGCGGGGTCATCGACGCCACGGCGCGCATGGGCGGGCGCATCCGTTCCCTTGGGTATCGGGAGGCCTCCATGCTCTCCGGCGCGCCCTTCGGCTTGCTGGGCGGGGTCTTCCGGGGGCACGAGTTCCATTGGTCGGACATCGAATTGCACCGCGATTACCCGCCCCTGTATGAAGTCCGTACCCGTTCCGGCATCGAAAAAGCCGGGGTCGCCTTCGGCAACGTCAGGGCCGGATACGTCCATCTCTATTGGGGAAATGAAGGACATCCCGGAATAAACGGTGAAACCCGCCCTTCCCCTCTCCCCTGTTTCTCCCACACCCCTGATGGAACACACGGGGAAAACGGGAAGCACGGGAAACCTGATACCAACCTTGCGGCGGATAGGGCGGCGAATGGAGAGACGGCGGATTCCCCCCGGATCGGGGTTCACCGGGATTTCGGCAGCCCGGCCCTTCAGGGGGGCGCACGCCCTTCCAGCACGTTCCCCTCCGGTCAGGTCATCCTCTTAAACGGGCCGTCGAGTTCGGGGAAGACCACGCTTTCCAAGGCGCTGCAAGCGCGGCTTCATGCGGATTACGGGCTGTGCTGCATGACGCTTTCCATCGATCAGCTTCTGAGGGCGAGCACGGGGAGGCATGAATCCGTACTCGCGGGGCTTGCGCAAACGGGCCTCCCGCTCATCGAGACTTTCCACGCCGGCGTCGCGGCGGCGGCAAAGGCGGGCGCGTGGGTCATCGCGGATCACGTCATCGGAGAAGATCCGGGCTGGGTCGACGATCTGCTCGGACGGTTGGCGGGCGTTCCCATCCTGTCCGTACAGGTCACTTGCGACGCCGAAGAATTGCAGCGCCGCGAGTCCCTGCGCACGGATCGCACGCCGGACTGGGGGCACGCCGAACGTCAGGCGCGCTCCATCCATGTACCGCTCCCCAACCAGATGGCTGTGGACACCACCCGCACCGATCCCGAAACCTGCGCGGCCTGCATTCTTGAGGCCCTGTTTATGGAAAGCGGCATACCGATCTGATCCTCGGCCCGCAACAGAGGGGAACCGTCCAGACAGCCCCAGAAAAGTACGCCTGAGGGAAACCGCCCCGGCAACCTGAGAAAGAGGAAACCATTATGAAACCCGAAGCCCACGGCGGCGACTTGCTGCGCATGGCGGCTACAGCCGGACGCGATCCGGCGTCCCTGCTGGATTTCAGCGTGAACGTGCGGCCCGAAGGCCCGCCGGAGTTCATCCGTGCCGCGCTGTTCCGGGCCATGACCACGCTCGCGGCCTACCCTTCCCCCCATGCCGAGGAAGCCATGCTCGCGGCGGCCCGGCATCATGGGATGGACGCTTCCCGCTTCGTCTTCGGGAGCGGCAGCAACGAGCTTATCCATGCGCTTGCCCGCGTGCTCCGCAAGCGCGGCGTGCCTTCCGTGCGCGTGGTCGAGCCCGCATTCAGCGAATACGGCATAGCCTGCCGCCTCGCCGGGATAGAGGCCATCCCCGTATGGGGGGGCATCATCGAAACCAATCAGGGCGGCCCGGCAACAGGCGCGGAAACGGAAAAAGATGCAGCCGTGCCCACGCGGGATCTGCTCGGCGCGCTCACCGATGCCCCTGCGGGTTCGGCGGTCTTCCTTGCCAATCCCGGCAACCCTTCAGGGCTGTTCCGTACCCCTGAAGAATGCCTGCGCCTCATGTCCTTGCGCTCCGATCTCATCTGGATCATTGATGAAGCGTTTGTCGAATACGCCGGGGCGGAAACGGAGGCTTCCGTACTGCGGCGGCTTCCCCCAAATGCCCTTGTCCTGCGCTCGCTGACCAAGTTCCATGCCGTTCCGGGGGTGCGCCTCGGATATCTCGCCGCCGATGCGGGGCTGGCGCAGGCCATCCGGGACGAGCTGCCCGCGTGGAGCGTCAACGCCTTTGCGCTGGCCGCCGCACAAGCCGTCTTCGCGGACACTTCGGGGTTCGCCGCACAAACCCGCGCCGAGAATGCCGAACGCCGCGCGGATCTCGCCGCCGCCCTGTCGTCCCTGCCGGGAATCGAGGTTTACCCCTCCGCCGCCAACTACGTCCTGTTCCGCTGGCCCGGCGCGCCCCGCAACCTGCTCGGCATCCTCCTCAAACGCTTCGGCATCGCCGTCCGCGACTGCTCCAACTATTATGGGCTTGAAGACGGCTCATGGTTCCGTGCCGCCGTCCGCTTTCCCGAAGACCACCGCCGCCTTGCCGAAGCCCTCTCCGCGATCCGGGAAACGATGCACGGGGCTCCCTCCTCCCAACTCCCCGAAAATCCGGCTGCTCCCGAACGAAACAACACGGGGCGCGAGGTTCCTTCCCCCGCATCCCTTGAAACTGCGGCTTCACCTGAATCAAACAGCAAAGTTTACAGGAAGATCCCCCCGGTTTCATCCGAACACAACAATGTGTGCGGAAACAAAACCCCAGACATGCCCCGACACAACACGGCTTGCGGGATTTCCCTCTCCCCGATCCCCGAAAACCCGGCTACCCCCGAACAGAACAGCGCGGGACACGGGGTTCCCTCCCCCGCATCCCCTGAAACTGCGGCTTCACCTGAATCAAACAGCAAAGTTTACAGGAGCATCCCCCCGGTTTCATCCGAACACAACAACGTGTGCGGAAACAAAACCCCAGATGTGCCCCAACACAACGCGGCTTGCGGGATTTCCCCCTCCCCGATCCTCGAAAACTCGGCTACCCCCGAACAGAAGAACACGGGGTGCAGGGGCCCTTCCCACGCATCCCCTGAAACTGCGGCTTCACCCGAATCAGACAGCAAAATATACGGAAATATCCCTCCCACTTCACCCGAATCCGACAACAAGGATTCGATAAACACAAAAATCTTAGGAAGAGGAGGGATGGGGGCCTGGGGGAAGGGAGGAGAAAGCCCTTCTTCAGAAGGGTTTCTCCTCCCTTCCCCCAGCATACCCTACCGCCGCCGCTCCCCCCGCCATACCCCGGCCCTCATGCTGCAAGGCACCTCCTCCAACGCGGGCAAGAGCATCCTTGCGGCGGCCTACTGCCGCATCTTCCGGCAGGACGGCTACAACGTCGCGCCGTTCAAGGCCCAAAACATGTCGCTGAACTCAGGCGTTACGGCGGCGGGCGACGAAATGGGCCGCGCCCAGATCGTGCAGGCGCAGGCCGCCTTCGTCGACCCGGACGTCCGCATGAACCCCATCCTGCTCAAGCCGCACTCGGATACGGGATCGCAGGTCGTCGTCCTCGGACAACCCATCGGGCACATGGGCGTCCTCGACTATTTCAAGAAAAAAAAGGAATTATGGAAGACCGTCACCGAAGCCTACGACAGCCTCGCCGCAGGCCATGACGTCATGGTGCTCGAAGGCGCAGGCAGCCCCGGCGAAGTCAACCTCAAGGCCCACGATGTCGTCAACATGCGCATGGCCGAACATGCGCGGGCTTCCGTGCTGCTCGTCGGGGACATCGACCGGGGCGGCGTCTACGCTTCCTTCCTCGGCACGTGGATGACCTTCACCAACGCCGAACGCCGCCTGCTCACCGGCTATATCGTCAACCGTTTCCGGGGGGATGCCTCCCTGCTCGGCCCGGCCCATGAATACATGCTCGACCATACGGGGACTCCCGTGCTCGGCACCATTCCTTATATACGCGACCTCAACATCCCCGAAGAAGACATGGCGGGCTTCTCATGGGGGCACGCCGGCTGCGGGGAAAAAAAGGAAGGGGCGCTGGACATCGCCGTGGTCATGCTGCGGCACGTATCCAACTATACCGACTTCGCGCCGCTCGCCGCCGAACCAGACGTCAGCCTGCGCCCGGTGCGCCGCGCGGAGGAGTGGGGCGACCCCGATGTGGTGATGCTTCCGGGCTCGAAAAGCGTCGTCCCCGACCTCGACGACCTGCGCCGTTCCGGGCTGGCGGGGAAGATCCTCGGACACGCGGAGCGCGGCAAATGGATCTTCGGCATCTGCGGCGGGTTGCAGATCCTAGGCCGGGCCATCCTCGACCCTTACGGCATCGAGTCCGCCGCGCCGGAAGTGCCGGGGCTTGGGCTCATGGATCTGCGCTCGACCTTCGCTGCGGATAAGACGCTTGTGCGCGTGGCCCGCGCCGAAACCCCGCTCGGCGTGCCGTCCGGCGGCTATGAAATCCATCACGGCCTCACCAAGCACGGCCCTTCGGCCCTGCCGCTGTTCCTGCGGGCCGACCGCGCCTATCCGTCCGAAGAGGCGCGCATCTGCGGCTACGTCTCCGGGCGGCGCTGGGCCACCTACCTGCACGGCGTTTTTGATGACGACGCCTTCCGCCGCGCGTGGCTCGACCATGTGCGCGCCGACGTCGGCCTTGCACCGCAGGGCCGCCAACTGGCCGCCTATGATCTGGAAAAGGCGCTGGACAGACTCGCGGACATTGTGCGCGAACATTCAGATATGGAAACCATTTACCAAAGCATGGGATTGAAATGAACCTCGCCTTCCTCGCGCTGCTGCCCGCCGCGCTGCTGATCGACCGCCTTTTTGGGGAACTGCCTTCCCGCGTGCATCCCGTCTGCATGATGGGCGCGCTGGCCTCACGCATGGAGGCCCTGCTCCGGCGCGGCCCCAACAACGCCCTGATGTCCCTTTCCGGCGCCCTCGCCTGCCTGCTCGTCGTCCTGCCCTGCGCCGCCTTCGCTGGCGGGCTGGCGTGGGCCGCGCAAGTTTACGCCGAGCCGCGGGCGGCGTGGTTCGTATCCGCCATCACCATCTGGATCTGCGTCGCGCCCCGGAGCCTTGACGAGCACGCCCTGCGCGTCGCCGTCCCGCTTGCCAAGGGCGACCTCGAAGGCGCACGCAAGGCCGTCTCCATGATGGTGGGCCGCAACCCCGGACGCCTCGACGCCCACGGCGTGGCCCGCGCCTGTGTGGAAAGCGTGGGCGAGAACCTCACGGACGGCGTCCTGTCCACACTGTTCTGGGCGGGCGTCGGCCTGTTCTTTTTCGGATATCCGGGGGCCGCGTGCCTTGCCGTGCTGCACCGCTCCGCCAACGTGCTTGACGCGCTCTGGGGCAAGAAAAACGAAAAGTACATCCGTTTCGGGACATTCGCGGCACGGCTCGACGATGCCCTGAACTTCGTCCCGGCCCGGCTGTCCCTGCCCTGCATCGCGTTCGCCTCCCGCATCATCCCGAACCTGCGGCACGGGGACATCCTGCCCGTGGGCTGGAAATACCGCGCGGCCCACGAAAGCCCCAACTCCGCATGGAGCGAGGCGGCCTTTGCCGGGGCCCTCGGCCTCAAGCTCGGAGGCCCCGCCGTGTATGGGGATCTGCGCGTCGACCATCCGTGGCTCGGCGACGGAACCCCCGACGCCAAGCCCGCTCACATCGTGCTGGCGGTGCGGCTCATGTGGCATTCCGTCATCGTCTTCACGCTGTTTGAAGTGTTCCTTATCGGCATGTTGAGCTTGTAAAGACCATCCGTTGGAGAAGAAGGGCCATGAACACACTGACGATCCCCCCTTTTTCGGCAAGGGCGGCGGAAGCGGCGCAACGGCGTCTGGACAACCTCGCCAAGGTTCCGGGGAGCCTCGGCAGGCTTGAGGAACTGGCGGTACGGCTCGCGGGGATCACCGGGAACGAATGCCCGGCCTTTCCCGAAAAGGCCGTAGTGCTGTTCGCGGCGGATCACGACATCGCCCTTCGGGGCGTGAGCGCCACGGGGCAGGAAGTGACGGAAATGCAGGTACGCAATTTCGTCAAGGGCGGCGGGACGATAAACGCCTTCTGCCGCAATGCCGGGGCGAGGCTTTCCGTCGTGGACGTGGGCGTGAAGGGCGACCTCGGCGACGTGGAGGGCCTTATACGGCGCAAGGTCATGCACGCGGCCCGCGACTTCAGCGAAGGCCCGGCCATGACCCGTGAAGAGGCGCTTGCCTGCATACAGGTGGGCATCGACATGGCCCGCGAGGAGGCGGCCAAGGGCGCAACCCTGCTTGCCGCCGGGGAAATGGGCATCGGCAACACCTCGCCCTCCTCGGCCATCGCCGCCGTGCTCACCGGCGCGTCGGTTGACGAGGTGACGGGCATCGGTTCCGGCATCCCTTCCGGGCGCGTCCGCCATAAGGCCGACCTCATCCGGCGCGGCATCGCCGTCAACCGCCCCGATCCGCGTGATGCCGTCGACGTGCTCGCCAAGGTCGGCGGGCCGGAGCTCGCGGCCATGAGCGGGCTCATGCTCGGCGGGGCGTCGCTGCGCATCCCGGTCGTGGTGGACGGCTTCATCGCCGGGGCCGCCGCAGCCGTTGCCGTGGGCATCCGGCCCGGCGTGCGGGACATGCTCATCGGCTCGCATTCGTCCGTGGAGCCGGGGCATCGGCTCATCATGGATTACCTCGGCATCCCCACCTATTTTGATTTCGGGCTCAGGCTTGGGGAAGGCACGGGCGCGGCGCTGCTCTATCCGATCATCGACGCCGCCGTCCGCATCCTTACGGAAATGAACACGTTACAAGGCATAGGCATACAATGACGCTCCGCGCCGCCCTCGGCTTCTTCACCCGCCTGCCCATCGGTTCCGCGCCGCTGCCGCCCACCTTCCGGGGCGTCGCCGTCTGGCTGCCCGTGGTCGGGCTCATCATCGGCCTGCTCGTATCCCTCGCCCTCGGCCTTGCGGCGCAGATCCTGCCCGCCTCCCTGTGCGGCGTCATCGGCTGCCTTGTCTGGGTCGCCGTGACCGGGGGGCTGCATCTTGACGGCGTGGCGGACTGCGGGGACGGGCTCATCGTAGAGGCTCCCCCGGCCCGGCGTCTGGAAATCATGAAGGATTCCCGGCTCGGCACGTTCGGCGGGGCCGCGCTGTTCTTCATCCTCGCACTCAAGGCCGCGGCCCTCGGCGCGCTGGCGGGCACGTTTCAGGCGGAAGGAAGCGGGCCGGACGCCTTCGTGCCCCTCCTGCTGTCCTGCTGCCTTGCCGGGACGCTGGCGCGGTGCATGGTTTTCGCGGCGATGCGCGTCCCCTCGGCGCGTCCGGGCGGGCTCGGCGAAGCCCTGCACGAAGGTGTGGCCCTACGCCATGAGCTGATCGCCCTTGCAACCGGGTTCGGCCTGTGTGCCGCCAACGGGATGCGCGGGCTCTACGCCCTCGTCGCCGCCCTACTCGCCGCATGCCTTCTGCTTTCCGCCGCAAAGAAGCGGCTCGGCGGCGTCACCGGGGACGTCTTCGGGTGCCTCATTGAGCTGACGGAATGCGCCGTCCTCGTCGTGTGTTGCGTGTGAAGTTAAATAAGGAACACAGCCTGATGCAAAAATACACACTCCCGAATCTGCGCCTTGGCGCGACCTCGTTCCTGCTGCACGCGGCCTATGTGCCCGCCGTGCGTTTTGCGGCGGAGCGGTGCGATGACGTGGCGCTTTTGCTGCTGGAAACGGGCGGGAGTGGCGAATACCTCGCCACACCCGGCGAAATCGCCGAAATCGGCAGGATCATTGCCGGAGAGGGCGCGACCTTACACGTACATCTGCCCACGGACGCCGATTTCGATACACGGGAAGGCGCGCGGGCGATGATCGGGAAAGTCCGCCGCGCCGCCGAACTCACCGGCCCGCTCGATCCGCACAGTTTCGTACTGCATGTGGATTTCCCCTCCCTGCACGGGACAGGGCGGGAACCTTCCGCCGAACAGCAGGAGTGGACCGCCGAGGCATTGCGTGAAATCGCGGCGCATCTGCCCGCGCCGGAACGCCTCGCCGTGGAGAACCTTGAGTCCTACGCCCCCACGTTCTGGGATCGCTGGCTTGCGGGCACGCCGTACTCCCGCTGTCTCGACGTTGGGCATATCTGGAAGGACGGCGGCGATCCCGCCCCTGTGCTTGCGGCGTGGCTCCCACGGGTGCGCGTCATCCATCTGCATGGCCTAGAGCCACGCGGGGACGGGGCAGGTGCGGCGGGCGCGGCAAAACTGCAAGGCAGGCAAAAGGCCCCGGAAACGCCGGTGGGAAGGAACCTCCCCCGCCTGTTCGGGCCTCGCCCGCGTGACCACAAATCGCTCCGGTTCATGCCGCCGGAGCTCGTGGACAAAGTGGCGCATCCCCTCTGGAAGGCCGGGTTTTCCGGCGTGCTCAACCTTGAGGTCTTTTCCGTCGAGGATTTTGCCGCTTCTCATGCCGTGCTCATGCAGTCGTGGGAGCGGTATCAGGGAAAACGATTGGGGAGGGAATAATTGGGGAGGGGAGGAAGGGACTTTCTCCAGAAAGTCCCTTCCTCCCCTCCCCAAACCCCACCCCTCCATCTTCAAAGACTTTTGACCTTATCGAATCCCTTTTCACAGGTTTTCCCAAGCATGGAAGGCAGTCATATTTTCAATGGGAATGGTTCCATCATGGATTAAAAGAACAAATGAAATATTAGGCTGTGTCATAATCACAGAGCCCACCAGCGGAAAATTTGGATAAAAAGCATATATTTTCAATATATTACCAAAACAAAACAATCATATACTATGACAGAGCCATAAAATATCCCAATCATGGAGCCCATCAGCGAAAACAGGATAAAAATTTTATATTTTAATATATTATAAAAAATAAAACAACTATATACTATGACAGAGCCAATATTAAAAGGCTGTGTTATAGAAAATGGTTGATGTTTTTTCCTTGAAGCTCCAAAGGGATAACCAGCAAAATGCCTTAGCCGTGGATTCCGCCAAGGGGAAAACTGGATAAAAAGGCTGTATTTTTCACCGTACTGTGGAGACGAAACAACCACATACTAAAAAGAGCCAAAAAATATGGCTGTGCCATAGGAAATGGCTGACGTTTTCTTGAAGTTCCAAAGGGGATAACCAAGGCTCCGTCATATATTTATTTTATCTCTACAGCATGGTGAGATACAGACTTTTTCTCAAATTTTTCTGCTGGTGGACTCCATGATTGGGATATTTTATTGGTTATTCCTTTAGGATTTCAAGAAAGCATCAACCATTTCCTATGGCACAACCAACCAATAGAATAAATCAGTTATGGAATTTACCAACGAAAAAGCTGGAAAAAAGCCATATGTTCACTATATGTGGAAATGAAACAGCCACATCCTATGACAGAGCCAACAACATCAGAAAAATGGATGTTCCGCATGGGGGAAGTGTTTGCGTTTGACTCGCGGCAAGTCACCGATGCAACATTTTCCCGCATAAAAAAGCTCTGTCAGGGTATAGGGTTGTTTCATCTCCACAGTACGGTGAAAAATACAGTCTTTTTATCCCGTTTTCCCCTTGGCGGAATCCACGGCTAAGGCATTTTGCTGGTTATTTCTTTGGAACTTCAAGGAAAAACGCATTAGCCACTTTTCTGACACAGCCTAAGTCGTGTCGCCATTGAACATATAACTATTGAACTTATTGAAAATAATCTTTTTGTAGCTCGAAAATAGTTTCATAATTTCAATAAATTATATATAATTGACGCACGATCTAAAAAATAGCGCTGATGGGAACCCTTTTCCGAAGGAGCTTTCTATCCGCAAAGGCCAACAGTATGGATAAGCCTGATCTGACCCTTTATCTCGGCGGCACGCGGAGCGGCAAAAGCGCGCGCGCGGAGGCCCGCGTTTTTGAACGTGCCGACGGCCCAGTGCTGTATGTCGCCACAGCCGAAACGCGGTCGGACGATCCCTCGATGACGGAACGCATCCGGCGGCACCGTGCCCGCCGCCCGGAAAACTGGCGAACGCTCGAATGCCCGCTGCATCTTGGGGAGCGCATTGCCGCCGCTCTCATGGAATACGGCATGGCAGGAAATGTTTCTGGATGGGGCACTGGAGAAAACGCCAGAACCGCTTCCATGCCGCCCCGACAATCCAACGGTGGAAACCCCACTCCGAGGGGAGGCCATTCAGATGGCGCCCCCCGCAGTTGGGAGGCAGAAGAGCAGGATACGGCCCCAAAAACAGATAGGGATTTCAAAAAAGCCACGTACGAAGTGCAAGGCGAGGCAAAGGGGGTTCCTACCATCTTGCTGGACTGCGTGACGTTGTGGGTATCAAATATCCTGTTCAGCCTGCCTGATCCCGAAGATCTGCTTGCCTTTGAGGAGGCGGTGCGCCACGAAACGGAAGAACTGCTTGCCGTAATCCGCTCTTCCGGCTGCCGCTGGGTGGTCGTTTCCGGCGAAACCGGGCTTGGCGGCATCGAACCCACCCGGCTCGGACGTAATTATCACGATGGACTCGGCCTCGCCAACCAGCTTATCGCCGCGCAAGCCCGTGAAGCCTTCCTCGTCATTGCCGGGAGATTGCTCAGGCTGGAGGAATAAAAAAGTGCCAATGGGATAGAACTGCTCCTATTTCCTTACTCCAAAAGGAAAAGCAGTATGCCTTTGGCCTTTCCTGCCCTCAAATAAAAAAGGCTCTGTTATAGTTTGTGGTTGTTTCATCTCCACAGTGAGGTGAAAATATAGCCTTTTTCTCCAATTTTCCCCTTGGCGGGATCCAAGGCCAAGGCATTTTACCGGTTATCCCTTTGGAGCTTCAAGGAAAAAAGCATCAACCATTTTCTATAACACAGCCATAAAAAAAGCCCTGTCATGGTATGTGGCTGTTTCATCTCCACAGCACGGTAAAAAGATGGCCCTTTTCTCCAGTTTTCCCATCAGCGGAATCCACGGCTAAGGTATTTTGCCGATTATTCTTTTGGAACTTCAAGGAAAAATATCAACCATTTTCTATGACACAGCTATAAAAAAGGCTCCACCACGCTTTTCCGTTAGGAATAAAGGCGGCACCAATAAGTTAGATAACACTAAAAATCTTTGAGAGAGAGAGAGAGAGAGAGAGAGAGAGAGAGAGAGTCCCTCACATATCGGACTAATACGTCCAATATAGATAATTTTTCTTTAATTTACTATAGTTATATAAAAATACCAGAACCGGGACCTGACAGGTTTTACCGACTTTTTCCCCTGATTACTTATCCGATTTCTTATCCATTTTTTGCTAGTCTTCTTTTATTTCCAAAAGAATATACCATAGTTATTGAAAACAAATTTTTTTTGAAAAATTTTTGTTTTTTCAGCACCGTTTTTTTCGTTCTCTGCAAAAAACTCCTGCTGCCCATGTGTCACATATGGTCAGCAGGATTTTTTTGCATCTCTACTTCCGTCCTCATTCCTTCGGGGTCAGACATCCTTCCACATATACGCGCTCCACCACTACTCACGCTTATCTCTAGGCAAATGAACACCTGCGGACATGTTGTGGTACCACGTTTTGTAAGTGTCAACTCGCCTCAAAGCATCCTTTCTTTGAGCTAACATCAAGCCCCGGAAATAAATCGAACGTCGATTCAATAGTTTTTTGTGATAATGTGTTTTACGAGTGTAAAAACAATTATCATAACTGCTATAACGAATATATTCTTTATTTTTCCAGGCCGGGAGAAAAGAATGGAAACTTTTGCCCCTAAAGGAAATATACATGGCCCCATTTTACCTCGGTTCGTCTTGCAAAAGTCCATCACGCCTGGTGCAAAAATCATGTACGCAATTTTATGCGACTATGCCGCCGATAATGACCGTTGCTGGCCGTCTCAAGCTACTCTTGCCAAGAGACTTTCATGCAGCATCAGCAGCGTTAAAAACTACCTTGCTGAACCTGTCAGAGAAAAACTCATTTCCATCAGACAGGAACAGTACCGCTCGTCCGTCTATTATCTGTTATGCCCTGAAGAACTCATAAAAAACCAGGGAACAAAGTTTACCCGTAAACAGTCAGAAACTCCCTCTTATGAGCCAAAATCTGACTACTTAAACACTCTTAACAAACAACGGAAAGAGAATCCCCCCTTCCCCCCATGCGCCAGGTGAAACAACGGCTAGTACCGTTCACCGCACGGTCAGAGCGCCTGCGGCGGGGGGGTGTCTTCCTCTCTTCAGGAT
Source organism: Bilophila sp. (assembly GCF_057864385.1). Taxonomy (NCBI): domain Bacteria; kingdom Pseudomonadati; phylum Thermodesulfobacteriota; class Desulfovibrionia; order Desulfovibrionales; family Desulfovibrionaceae; genus Bilophila; species Bilophila sp. The sequence continues at coordinate 14,211 of NZ_DBMAFI010000070.1, forward strand.
TTTGAATCCACTTGGGCATTGTCCCCCAAAAAGGACGCCAAGAGCTTCGCGCGGCTGGCTTGGCTCCAACTTCTGCGCAAGGGACAACTCCCGTCACTCCCGGAACTTCACGCCGCCATCCAGCGCTTCGCCTCCTCGGAAAGCTGGCAACGCGTGGGCAACTGGCTGCGCGAGCAACGCTGGCTCGATCCTCTACGCCCTTTTAAACAGGTGAGTCAGGGACGCTCTCAAACCCTGCGAAAGGCGCTTCAGGCACGGGAGGAACGGGAACAACGCCAGCATGAGGCATGGAGAGCAAACAAGGCACGACTACGACCTGAGTTTGAAGCGTTCGCGGCAAAGCTTCCGCCCGTCGCCAACGATGCCATGCCCTTCGGCATCTGGCTGCATCTTCATTCCCTGAATTGTGCACCATCGGCAGATGACGTACCTGCGGGAACCACCCAGAGCATCAGTAATTTTCTCCATGACTACAAACGGTGGCGTCCGAATACCGAATACAAGATGCAGCAGGAAACGCCGCTGGATGCCCGAAAGGACTCCGAAAAGCGGTGTCGCTCAGTAAGAGAAATCCTGGAAAACATGACCGCACCGTTCCACGCAGAAAAAACCTTCGGTGTTCCTGATTTTTCCGTAATTGGTTGCGTATAAAGGATTCACCGTAAAAAAATACCGTCTTTTGGGTTTGACCTTTGTGACCGAATTTTACTGATATACTTGCCAAGGGTGACAAAACATACATTCGCTCAAAACCAGCTACAACCTAATGTGACCACCAGATAGCTACAGCTATCAGCGTAGGCAATGATAGATACTATAATCGGTCATACCACAGATAATGTTGTTCCCAAGTTAGAAAAATTTAAACTTTCATTTATATTTTATTTCAAAATAAAATATAAATATCTATACAAAATTATTGTTAAAAATTTCGATTACTAAACCATACTTCTCAATACTTTTCCTAAGCATTCAAGACTTGATATTGTTGAAATTGAGTCATTACTTCCGGGTGCGTTTAATGTCATAGAACCATA
>NZ_DBMAFI010000071.1:0-15183 GCF_057864385.1 Bilophila sp.
TCCACCATCAGCTTGTCGTCGGCTTCAAGCATGCCCGCGACCTTGGTGCGCTCATATTCCATAGCCTCCCTGCCGGCGCGGATCAGGGCGTTGCGCTCCTTTTCGGGCAGGCTCTGGAGCCAGCGTTCGCTGGCGATGATATTGGCGCTGTGCACGGAGTAGTTGATCTGGGTGGCGTACTTCTGCGCTTCGTAGAACTTCAGGGTCACGACGTTGTTGAAGCAGCCTTCCTGACCGTCCACCACGCCCTGCTGGAGCGCATTGAAGGTTTCGGAGAAGGAAACGGCGGTGGGTTCGAGGCCGAGGGCCTTGAACGTGGACACCATCAGGGCGTTCTGCGGCGTGCGGATCTTGATGCCCTTGGCGTCGGCGAGCTTGCGGACAGGGTGCTTGGCGCTGGTGGTCAGTTGGCGGTAGCCGATGTCGAGGATGGACAGAATGCGGCAGCCGCCTTCCTTGACGGCCCATTCGTTGTTCTGATCCCACATGGCGTCAAGCAGGGCGCGGAACTCTTCCAGCGTGTCGAACAGGTACGGCATGTTCACCCAGCCGCAGGACGGGGCGAAGGGCGCATAGTTGTTCGTGGCGAGCATGGACATCTGGAGCGTGCCGAGCTGGAGGGCGCGGACGGTTTCCTGTTCGTCGCCAAGCTGCATGCTCGGAAACAACTGGAAATCGAACGCGTTGTCTGAATACTTCTGAGCGAGCTCCACCAGCTTCTTATAGGTGACGTTCATGTAGTTCTGTTCGCTGGTGTCCACGGACGAGGCCACAATCACAGTGATCTTTGAAGCGGCCTGCGCCTGCGCCTGAGCAAGCAGCATTGCGGTACACACCAAAAAGGCGATGAGAAACCGTTTCATGCGAATAGCTCCTGTGGATAAAGTTACCCAAAATGAAAGCCAACCGAAGGGGTTCCGGCATCAGGGGCGGCCACCCCCCGCAAGGGAACGCAGCGCATCCTCAAGCACCCATGCCCCCAAAGCGAGGTGCTCAGGCGCGGTGGCCTCCTGCGGGCAATGGCTCAGCCCCTTGATGCTCGGAACAAACAAAAGCCCGACCGGCACGCGGCCCCCAAGGCTGGCGGCGTCATGGGCGGGCCCGCTCTTGAGCAAGAGCGGTTGGACACCCCGCCTTTCGGCCGCCTGCCGGAACACCTCGCCCACTTCGGAGGACGTGCGCACGCCCCCGCTGGCGGAAAGCCGGACAAGCTCCAGATCAAGCCCTCTGGATTCGGCGACGGAACGCACGAGCGATTCGATGCGCTTCCAGCCCTCTTCCAGGACGGGCACGTCAACATGGCGTATGTCAATGGTGAACGTCACCGATTCGGGAACGACGATCCCCACATTGGGGGAACAGGCCAATTCACCGATGGTACAGGAAAAATCTTCAGGTAGCCCGCCCTCCTTCCAGAGCCGCTCCATGCGGAAGGCCAGCTCCGCGAACCCGGCGGCGGGGTCGCGGCGGCCCTGCATGGGGCTGGCGGCATGATCGGAGCGGCCTTTATAGACGATGCGGTGCAGGCGCATCCCGGAAATGGCGGTAACGATGCCGAGCCCGCACCCGGCGTCTTCCAGCACCGCGTTCTGTTCGATGTGGACTTCAAGGAAAGCTTTAACATTCGCGGGATCGATCTGCTGGCCGGGCAGGGCATCCGGGTCGATCCCGAACGCCCGCAGCTTATCGTAGGCGGAACCCTCGGCATTGCTCAGGCGCTTCAGGCCCTCCACATCGATCTGCCCCACGATGCCCTTGCTGCCGAGGCATGTGGAACCGAAATTCGACCCTTCTTCCTCCGCGAAGGCGATGAATTCAATGGCGCGTTCCGGCCTGTACCCTTCATCATGGAAGGAACGCAGCGCCTCCAGCGCGGCGACCACGCCGTATGTCCCGTCATAGCGCCCGCCGTTGCGCACGGTGTCGAGGTGGGAGCCGGTGAGTACGGCGGGAGCGCCTGTCGTGCCTTCAAGCCGGGCGTGCAGGTTCCCCATGCCGTCGGCCCACGGTTCCAGCCCGATGGCCCTCAGCTCGCGCTCAAGCACGCGGCGGGCACGGCCGTCCGCTTCCGACCATGAGAACCGCGTCACCCCGTTTCCGGGCGTCGCGTTGCATGTGGACAGTTCTTCAAGCGTATCAAAAAGGCGCTGTGCCTGCATGGAAAACCTCCTCCACCGCCTCCGGCGATGGCCCTCCGCTGTTCCCTGACATCCGTGGGGCCGCCCGACGCATGGCATGCCCGAACCCCTTCAGCCTTGGGGAAATGCCCCGCACTCCCAACCCGCCCGTATTACAAAAACTACCGCCGCGTTTCAGCGGAGCCTTACGCCGCCGTTCCGTCAATGCGCCGACGGAACGGGGCCTTCGTATGCTCTCCCCGCCCAATGCCTGCGGGCGGAACCACCCACATCTGTGCCAAGGGAGGGGGCTTCCTTTGAAACGCCCTCCCCCGGCCTTTTCCGCTATGCTTCGTACACCACGCGCCCGCCGCAGATGGTCTTTAAGACCTTGATGTCCCTGATGCCGGACGGATCGATGGCTTCAATATCGCTGTCGAGCAGGACAAAATCGGCGAACCGGCCCGGCTCGATGCGCCCGCGGTCGTGTTCCCCGCCGCAGCAAAGGGAAGCGTAGGTCGTGTAGGCTTCCAACGCCTGACGCGGGGTGATGCGCTGATCGGCCCCGAACAGGACACCGCCGTCGCTGATGCGGTTTACCGCCGCGTGCATGCTGCCGAGGGCCGTCACCGGAAGGACGGGCGTATCCACATGCAGCGAGAAGGGCATGCCCAAACGGACGCAGGAACCGGCGGGGTCCATGCGCGCGGTGCGTTCGGGGCCAAGGAACGTGGCGGCGTGCCGATCCCCCCAGACTTCGATATGCCGGGCGAACAGGCTGGGGATGATCCCGCAGGCCTTCATGCGCTCAAGCTGCGAGTCGGAAACGAGCTGCGCGTGGATGAGCATGTGGCGCAGATCCGTGCGCGGGCACCGCTCCACGGCCTTTTCAAAAGCTCGGATGACCGATTCCGAGGCGGCGTCGCCGTTGGTGTGCACGGCGACCTGAAAGCCGAGGCAGTGGTACTTGATGATGGTTTCGTCGATCTCTTCCTGCGGCCACAGCAGCGAGCCCTTGTAGCCGGGGCGGGTATGGTAGTCCTCAAGCAGCGCGCCGGTGAACCCCTGAATGGAGCCGTCGGTAAAGAATTTGACGCCGCCGATCTTTATGTGGTCGTTGCCGATGCCCCACACGCCGAGGGGGATGAGCTTGTCCATCTCGGAAGGCAAAAGCTGCAAATAGGCGCGGGCGTTGAGCCGCCCTTCGCGGGCAAGCTCCATGTAAGGCCGGAGGAACACTTCGGCTTCGCCGTTGATCCCAAGCCCGCCATCCTGAAAGGTGGTGAACCCTTCCTTATTGTACTCGGCGATGGCGCGGGCGAGGCTTTCGCGAACCTGCTCTTCCGTGGGGACGGGCAAACGGCCCGATGCCTCGATGATGGCGTTTTCCAACAGCAGGCCGGTGGGCACGCCGTTCCCGTCAAGGACGACCTCGCCGCCGGGGATCTTCGTATCGGCAGTGATGCCAAGGCGTTCGAGGCCGATGCTGTTCACATATCCCATATGCACCGAAATATGGACAACCATCACGGGCCGATCGGCGCAGACGGCATCGAGATCATGGCGGTTCATGTGGCGGTTGTCGGAAATGCCCGAATCGTCGTACCCATAACCGATCACCCATTCGTCGTCGCTTGCGGCGGCCTTCTCGCGCAGGGCCTGCTGCACGGCGGCGATGGAACCGAGCGAAGCGCCGCAGTACACCTGGTTGAGGCAGCGGCTGAACGAGGACATATGGCTATGGGTATCGATGAAGCCGGGATAGAGAGTCCCGCCGCCGAGATCCACGACATCATATTCACCCGCTTTGGCGTATCCGAGGACTTCCTCACGGCTCCCGACGCACTCGATGCGCCCGCCCGCAATGCAGACGGCTTCGGCTTTGGGAGCCTTTTCAGACATGGTGACGATATCAGCCCCGACATAGACGGTCTTTTTGCTTACCAACATGGGCTTGCTCCTTTGATGGTTCGTGCGTCGTATGGGGGCGTTCGGAACGCAATGGCGAAAAAATTCCCGGAAAAAAACACACAGCCCAACTGTCCATTTTGCGCTATTGTGTTTTTTAGAACGAAAGTCTTTTTTAAAAAAGACCGCACAGGAGTATCTTTATAATCCTAAAGAAATGAATCCATTATGCAGTCATGTGAAAAACTTTTCGTTCTTTCTAAGAAAGGTACGGTATGATATTCCCGTTTACTTGCGAAGGATGGACAAAAGATAACGCCAAATGGACATTTTTTGTTCCGAAACGGAACAAGGTATAAACAGCTAACAATTGCATATCGTTATTTTATCCGCTCCCCGGCCTCCCCATTGCTGTCTGCCGCGCCCGGATCCGGCACGTTGCGCACAGGGAATCCATTCTGATACAGGCAAAAGTATGGCAACGTCAGTTCCGTGACTTCATAAGGCGGGCATCCACAGCGCCGCCGCCGCAATCCCACAGGCATGGAATGGCTATGCTTGGATGGGATGTTTTCATGAAGGAACGAAACGGCATTTTCAGATGGATGCCCCACCTCCGTGGACGGCGCGGGGCATCAGGGAACAGTTTTTCCGTATCAGAAGCCAATACCGCCCGATACGGCTCAGGGGGCATTATGGCGCTGCGACAGCATTACTGGAATCCTCGGACGAACGAAGCCTGTTTCGTTGATGAGACACAACTCATTTACGCCTTTAATGAAAGGCAGGATGCCGGGACATGGAGCGACCTGCATGTCCACCCCGACTGGGGGGAGCTGCTGTTTGTCGCCACGGGCAGCATCGTCCTCTGCTCGGAAACGGGAAACTTCCTTGGACAGGGGTACCGCGCCACATGGGTCCCGCCGGGCGTCCAGCATGAATGGTACCTGCCCGAAGCCTCATGGAACCGCTCGCTTTTCTTCCACGCTTCCCTGTTCGAGGATTCCCCCCGCTTTCGGAAGTGCCACGGTTTGGAAATGTCCCCGCTGCTGCGGGAGCTTCTTTTTGCGGTGGACGACCTCAAGCCGGACTTCACGACGGAGGAAGGGAAACGGTTCGCGCTGGTGCTTATGGATCGCCTCAAAGCCAGCAAGGAAGTGGGCGGGCCCCTGCTCATGCCTTCCGAACACCGCCTGGTGGAGCTGTGCGCGGCGGCCTTGGCCGCACCCGACGCGCCGATATGCATAGCCGATTGGAGCAGGCATCTCGGCATGTCGGAAAAAACCCTCTCCCGCCTCTTCATCCGGCAAACCGGGCAGACATTCGGGCGCTGGCTGCAAATCATGCGCCTCCAACACGCCATGAACGAAATCGAACAGGGGCAAAGCGTCACCGCCGTCGCCCTGAACTGCGGCTACAATTCCGTCTCCGCCTTCATCTCGGCTTTCAAGAAGCATTTCGGCAGTACCCCCGGCGCCGTCGCCAAACGCCGCCATGATATTGACAAAGCCGAGGAATGAAACATCCCAAGGCTACGGCGGAACCAGCCCCGCGCCTTCCGCCGCCCGGCAGCACCCGCTTTTTCCGCCTCTTCCTTCAAAAAAAGCCCGCAAGACGTTTTCGCCGTGCGGGCTTTTTTCAGGCTATGCCGTGCCATTTCCAATGGCTGTGCCCATAGGAAATGGTTACTTTCTTAAAGTCCCAAAGGGATAACCAATAAAATGCCTCGGCCATGAAGCCCTCCGACGTGAAAACCGGATAAAAAAGCCGCATGGTTATCATGTGTGGAGATGAAACAGCCACATCCTGTGGCAGGGCCTTTCTAATAAGTTTTGGTTGTCAAAAAGAACATTTTTTTCCGTTTGCTTCTTTTTCTGCAATAATGATAGACAAGATTCACGGCAAAAGGGTGCCCTCTACAAACTTTTGCACTGATTTTCTGCTGTGTGTTTCCTTTTTCTGAAACCTGTAACGATAAAGGAGTCCACCATGTCCATGTTTCCGATTATGATCATTGCCGGTGCTTTCATGCTTATCTCCGTTGTCGTCGGTATCTATGGCGTAAGGAAGTACAACTAGCAGGTTTTTCCATATGGAAATCAGGAAAAAGCCCTGAACACTTGATGTGTCAGGGCTTTTCCTTGTTCTTTTCCTCAAAGCTCTCTTTACCGTTTCATAGCCTGCTATCATCCATTGGCATACGGTTCCCACAACACGGCGCCTTTTCTTATGGCTGTATCATAAAAAATGGCTGATGCCCTATTTCTTGAAATCCCAAAAAAATAACCAATAAAAGGCCCCAAGCATGAATCCCATCGCCGGAAAAACGGAAAAATGGGAAAAACATCTGTATTTTTCACCATACTGTGAAGATAAAGCAATATGGCAGAGCCCTTCTTATCAACCACATCCGACAGGCCCATTTCCTCGCTCACACCAAGGCTGCCGCAACCTCCCACAGTCCACCAACTCGGCAGCACTCATTTCCCTCGCTCCCACCGAGGCCATACCTAAAGCACAACCGCCGCCGTACCCCAGACACGCAAAAAACATTCGGGGTATACATATATACTTAAAATCATATTTACACTCAGCATAATGTGTCAAAATGTGGCGAAATAGACCACAAATATGTGTCAGAATATGTGCCTAAAAAGCCCTCCCGGAACTACCGAGAGGGCTTTTTCTATCCCTCAATCAACCATCCCGCAAAATCTCCGAACCGGAACACATCCACGGCGTCGGGCCTCAACTCACACCTCACTGAGTAAGCTGCAACTGCTTCGGCCCCGGCTTAACCTCGCGCTTAGCCTGCTTGTTCATAGCCCTGCCCTCCCTGTAGTCCAAGTAGTCGGGTTTGGCCCAGGCCAGCAGTTCCCTGCTCATCAAAATCTGGATACGCTGAAATCGCTTCCCGTTGGAATATTCGTAGTGCCCGTCGGCGAGAGCGTCCGCCCGCATCTTCTTACTGGGTTCCTCCAGCGTGAACAGGAAGGCCATTTGCATATTGTCCTTACTGGTGTTGAGCAACCCTACCAGTTCGCGGATATGGTTCGCCGGGATTTTTCCGCTCTTCACAGAACGGCGATCTTGAAGGGATTCTTCGCGTTCGGGCCGTCATAGGCCCAGATGAAGCCGCCGAACCCGCCGTCCACCTCCTTCTTTTTGTCCTATGCGGGCAAGGCGTCAATGAGCGACAAGGCCCAATATTGGGATTGGTACCACCCCTCAAGGCGGAAAGAAACCGGCATGGCTACCGCCCCCACACCGTGACGGTGATGTCATCAACATCAAAGGCCGCCACCTGGTTCCATGCGATGGGGATGTTCCCTTCGGCGAGAGAGCCTTGCTCCGTGCCGATCTCGCAAAGGATAATCTCATGCCCCGCTATGGAGTTGATCGGCGTATAGAGCCGAGTCCTGATGACATCCTCGCCCGGCGGGAACCCTTCTGTGTTGCTCGTGTCTCCGTATTGGGCATAGGCGACGATGGCTTCCTTGATGAGCTGGATGCCGTTGTCCGGGAACTCGGATCTGCTGGTGATCTCCACGATGACGTTGACGTACACGGGAACAGGCGTGGGACGGCTGAACGAGATCGGGTAGCCTACGCCCTGCTGGTCATATTTCTTGATCGATATGCTCCCGTGCCCGATGACGCCGACGGGGAACCGCAGGAACAGGGCGTCGGTGATCGCATCCGGGTCGCCCCCCTCGGCAACGACGGCCACCTCCTTGAACGGTATGCCGCGATCATCGACCGGGTACGTCGTGGCATTCTGGTAGGCCCGGCAGTAGGTCACACCCTCGACCGCCAGAACGGACGCATAAATGGCGTCGATCTGACGATAACTGGTGAGCTGCGTAGACCGCTGCTGACGCTTGCGCAGTTCCTCGTCCGTCTCCTGCGCCGTCCCGACCGACTCCGTAGCCGTGTTGCTGGCGTTGAACCAGCCCGCAACCGGGGTCTGGATAGTATTGACCGTGCCCGGCCCGGGATCAAATGCGCCGTATTCCGTGCAGACGCCGCGTGCCGTCGCATGGGATGTCCGCTGCCCTTCGACCACTGCGGGGAAAATGACGTTTTCCTGAATGGCGTAGGCCGTTTCCCCGGAAGCGGCGGCAATCAGGGAACCTGACGGAACCAATACGCCCGGCGTCCCCGTAAGATCAAACGTGAGAATCGTCCTCGTGCCCGCCTTGCGCGTGATGGCGTTGAGCTGCACCGTGCCGCTCTGCCCCGCCCCCGTGTTCTTCTGCGGGTCAAACTGGACGCTGGCTTCATAGGCCGCTTCCCATGCCTCCTCAAGCGCGGAAGCGAACACGCCGACAACCTGTTGGAGGATGGCGTCGTCAGCCGCATTCTGAAAGGGATATTCCCCTGTAGCCGGATCGACGATGAGCGCAATGGAGGCGTTCATATCGTTTTGGATATCCGCCAAACGCTTGGGGATGAACCCGGCAAGGGTCATGCCATATGAGGACGGCGCCATATCACTACCTCCAGAGCGCACCGTTCAAAAGCGAAGAATCCAGTTTGCCGTCCTTCAAGGCTGACGCGTTGGCGGCTATGGATAAAACAATCGCCTGAGTGGAACTCGTCATCGCTCCTTCCGAAACCGCCACAACCGAGAACGGCCACCGGGCCGACTTGAGAACGAGGTATGCCGTGTTGCTGTCTGGATCAAAAACGATATCGTTTGCAGCGTAAGTCGTACCCGAAACAACCGCACCCTTGACCGAATAGGAAAGCCCGGAATCGCCCTTGTCCCCTTTTGGCCCCTGCTGTCCCGTAGATCCGGTATCCCCTTTATCGCCTTTCGCTCCGGTTTTTCCGGTATTCCCCCTCGGAATCACAAAATCGAACACGGCGTCATCATCCGTTCCGCTGTTGGTGACGGAAGCCTGTGTTCCGGGTTCGCCAGTGGTGACGGTGCCGACGGCAACCTGTGCCGCCTTCCCCTGTATGCCCTGCTCACCGCGGACGCCTTGAGGGATTACAAAATCAAGAACCGCTGCGCTCTCCGTCCCGCTGTTCGTGACTTTAGCCTTGGAACCGGCCTCACCTGTCCGAACTTCGCCGACGGTGACCGTCGCGACAACCCCATCAATACCGGGTATCCCCTGTTCTCCTTGTTCACCCTGTATTCCTTGCTCACCGCGAGGGATGGTGAACCACAGGACAGCGTCCTTATCCGTTCCTGTGTTCTGAACAGCGGCTTCGGTTCCCGGTGCTCCCGTCGTCACCTTTCCAACGGAAAGCGTCGCAGCTGCGCCGTCTTTTCCCGGTTTTCCTTCCGGGCCGACAAACGCCCCGTTTTCCAGCTTCTCCTGCAATGATTCGCCGTCAGAGAACAGTATATTCTGAGCCATCAGCTTCGTGAGATCGGACATGGCCATCCCCGGCGCCGTGAATACGGACTCATGGACAGTCACGGTTTGCTCGACCAGTTTCCCCGAATTGAGCAACACCTGCATATAGATGGAGTATTCGCGCTGCCCTGCGGCAAACAAGCTGTTGAGCTTGAGAACTCTGGAGACGCCTTCCGTTTCCAGAATTCGCTTGCGGATCAACAGATCCACAGTGCCCTTGTCACGCAGCGTCGCGCCGAGGATTCCCTTGCCGTCCTGATACCACGGCAAGCCCGAAGCGGTATTCAGGAACCATTCCCCACGCTCCCGGAACAGGCGCGTGCGGATGCGCTGGATGACTTCATCGTCACCCGTCGCAATGCCGCCCGTCAGGTCGCCGTTTTTGAACTCCAAGTCCCAAGCCATCGCTTTCTCCTGCTCCCCATGAACGTACGGGGGAACGTCCGGCGCGTTCACCCTGAACAAGTTCCTGTGCGCAGGAATTATATTTGTTAATTTATATAAAATTATCTATATGCCTCTTTTGGAGGCATACGTATGTACAAAAAGATTCTATTGTCCCTGATAACCGTGCTGGCTGTGGTGTCCGGGGCGCAGGCCGCCGGCAACGAGTGGAACGAGTCGTTCAATAAAGCCAAGAAGATGCTGGAACGACAGGTCTATTATGATCACCGGGTTACGCTTTACTGTGGGGCAGTGTTCGACGAAAAGAAAAACGTCACCCTTCCAGAGGGCTTCACCGCCGCAAAGCACATCAAACGGGCGAAAAAAATCGAATGGGAACATGTCGTCCCCGCCGAGAACTTCGGGCGCGCGTTCGCGGAGTGGCGCGATGGGAACGCCCAGTGCGTGGACAACAAAGGGAAGCCTTTCAAGGGCCGTAAGTGCGCGGAAAAGGCAAATAGGGAATACCGGCTCATGCAGGCGGACATGTACAACCTTTACCCCGCTATCGGCGCGGTCAACGCCGCCCGCTCAAACTACAATTACCAGATGCTCCCCGACGAAAAGCCGGACTTCGGGAGCTGCGGGATGAAGATTGCCGACCGGAAAGCCGAGCCGCCCGTACGCGCACGAGGCCAGATTGCCCGTACCTATAAATATATGGCCGCTGCCTACGGGCCGCGATACCAGATGAGCCGCCAGCAGACGCAGCTTATGGACGCATGGGACAAAATGTATCCGGTTGATGCGTGGGAATGCACGCGGGCCAGACGGATCAAAGCGTTACAGGGCAATGGAAACCCGTTTGTAGAGCTGGCATGCCAAAATGCCGGACTGTGGTAGAAAGCGCATATACACCCTGCCCATCTGAGGCCTTTTCATTTTACAGGGCCGCCCGTCGTCCCGGCACCAGTCTGCACGCCTTCGTGCGTATGGGCGCCGAGCACCACGCCGTCCTTGTCGGTGAACGTCCCGTTCGTGGAACGGCAGTCACCCGAAAAGGTGTTCCCCGTACCGCTCAAGTCCATGTTCCGGCTCCTGACGGTACACTGCGCGTCGGTCTGCATGGCGATGCCGGACGGAGCCGTGGTTTCGAGCTTCCCGCCGCTCATCTTCATGACCGCCGTTCCGTCCGTCATCGTGATGCCGTCCGGGCCGAGACTGATGTAGCTTTTGCGCTCTTTGTCCCGCAGCTCGATGGCTTCCGTGCTGTAGTCGGCGATCTCCACGGCATCGGACGACAGGCCGGGAATGAAGATGGCGTCCGTGAGGCTGTGGCCGCGCGGCTGTATCAGCGTCGGATCGCCGTAAAAAGGCGGCGCGATGCGGGCCGCACGCTCGGACGTAGTGGCCCCGGCGACGGACGCCGGAGTGATCGAGGTCGCGGGCAGCGTGTCGTATCCCGTCTCCGTGGCGTCGGACTCGACGTCACGCTGGGCGAACGTCCCGTTGTCCGTGTAGCGCCGGTTGATCTTGGCGGCTGCGAAAACCAGCAGGTTCTGCCCGACCTGCATATAGGGCACCTTCTTGTTGCGCAGGAACACGTTGTAGACCTCGGCCTGCAATTCTTCCCTGTAGTTGTCGAGGTTCACAAGCGAATCGGTGAACCAGTCCGCCGCAGCCTGCACGCCCTCGCGGACAACGGAGCTCGTGTTCCCGATGGAGACGTAGGTGTTGATGCGCCGGGACTCCACAACAGTGAGCCATTCCGAACGCGCCCGCCCCGCCGCGTCGGGTACGTCGGCAAACTCCGAGAACGCCGCGCGGAAGGCTTCGACGGTGACGGACATGACTCTACCCCTACTTCACGAGCACAGTGGACGTACCCTTGATTTCCGTCTTCACGGTCGCGGCCTTATTGCCGGACGGCACGGTCAGGACTTCGCTCTTTTCCGCGTCCTCCACGCGTTTCTGCGTCTGGGCCCGGTATCCACGGTTTCGGCGTCCTTTTGGCGTATCCATAGCCAGCAGGCCGGAATCGACAAGCCGGACCACGGAAGGGTTTACGCTCACAGCCTTGGCCTCTTCGCCGGACAGGACACGCATTTCCAGCGGCTTGAGCGTGAAGGAAAAGGTCCACCCCGACGCCACAAACGTCCACGGGCGATCCATACGGTTGATAATGACGCTGCTCATGGCTTCCCCCTTAGATGCCGTCATAGTAGGCGATGGAACCGGCCTGCTGCACATGGAACAAACCGATCTTCATTTCGGCGTAGAACTCAATGGCCAGCGGAGCCGGGACCGGGGCCTGCAACGTGTAGGGTATCGGCATGGGCATGCACTGGTTCCGGTGGTCCCGGTCATGCCCACGTCGTACAGCTCGCTGCCAGCTGTGGTGGTCACGAAATTCTGACGGCTCCCCCTTACCCGCGTGTCTGGGAACATGCGGCGGTACCAGTCGGACACCAACGCATCCCGGATGCACATGGTCTGGGAAACAGCCAAATCCGCACTGTCGCCGTGTAGAGCCAACGACTCTCTGGAACCATGCCGACAGCCATTCTACGGTGTCGTGTGCGGCCAGCGTCTTGCCGTGGCGGAGAGGAATCGTGATCGCCAAATTCCGTCCGCCGCCGGGCAACGTGTTGACAGCCCATGACGTGATGACCGTATTGCATCCTGCGGTGATACGGCAGGATGGCACGGGGAACGCGGGTCGCCGCTCCCTTGGAGCGGGCATACTACTCAAGCGTAGGGAAGCTCACTCTTTACCCTCCAGTTCCTCGGATTGGCGGATAAGCTCCTGAGCCACCTCAGCGGGCGTCAGCCGATAGGGAGACATGGAACCGTCGGAACTTGTATGATCGATGCGATCCGACGGCTTCTCGCCCACGGTATCGCGGATCAGCTCAAACGCCCTCTCGCTTCCCTTCGCGGCCTTCTTGAACAGGGCGGCGGCGAGGATCTCCGCACCGCTGCGTTTCCTGTCGCCCATCTCCTGCGCCAGCAACAGCTCAAGGCCTTCTCGGAGAGTCGCCTTCTCGCACCGGGATTCACCCGAAGCAATGCCGCCTTTCCGGCCTCTTTCTCTTGCTTCGCTCTTGGTTCGAGCGAGTTTCAGGTTCTGTTCATTCGCCATGTATGTAGAATGCGACAGGACGCAAAAAAACGTACCCTGAACAAGTTTCGGGTGCGCTTACAATTGGTGACTATTGACTGTTATCTTGCACTCATGGCGCGGGCACAGGCCAACAGGAGCATTGCCGGATTGTGCCTGTCGGGAAGCGGTTTGGCAAACGGGGAAAGGCTTTCGAGCAGGCGCTCCGAAAGGAACCTGTCGAACTGCCTTCGGATGGCCATATCCGAGAAGGGCGCCGTTCCCTGCCCCAGTGCGGCCCGCTGTTTAAGCTGGACAAGAACAGGGGTGCCAAGCTGGTAGAACCGCCCCCTACCGTGCGTTCATGGCACCGGTGCAGTTGCCGCCGTGCATCTGCATGATGAAATGCACGAATCTGACAGGATCATGCATCTTGTTTCCCCAAGGCGTCACGAGACAACTGTCCAGCATAGGCCATAGGGCTTCGTGGCATCTATCCCATACTTCAAATCCATAAATTCGCGGGTCAAGTATCGTCAGTAAACCTGAATAAATATCAATACGTTCCTTTTCCACATGCTTTCGTAGCGCATCAAGCTGTGCATCAAGTTGTGTAAGTCTCGCTTCACATGACAGCACCTTTACTTCGGGCACCCGGCTCAGTTCGTCGATCTTGCCCTGCACCCATGCGATGGCATCTGGTAGCCATTCCACGGGGAGGTCGTCGATGCGTTCAAGCTGGAAGCGGGCGTGCACCTGCGGCCACAGGTTGGAAGGATGCACGCCGGAGAGCCTTGCCCAGACGTTGGCCAGATCGCGCAGGGGCTTTCGGTCGTCAGACGTGGAAGGGGTGAGGGAAATGGGGCGTTCAACAGGCACCCTATCGCCGTACTGCTCAATCACATCGAGCACCCAACGGCGGAATGCTTTGGCCACCGGCGTGCGGGCGAACATCGCGAGGAGGTGGCAACCGCGCAAACTGAAGATGCGGACCTTCACCGGGAACGCCGATTATAAGTTTCCAAGTATTTCAATGAATTATGTAATATCAGGGGTGAATTCATCAGCATTATTCCGATAAATTTTGGCAATCTGATCTTCTCGCTTGTAGCCAAGGGCACAGGCAAGCCCAGAAGAACGAAACCAAGGCTGGCTATTGCGAATGACGGGAGAAAACGTAAACTCGTTGAAGCAAAGAGCCTGTGACATAGTGAACCTCGCAATTTTTCTATTGGCCTTTAAAAAAAAGCCAGGAGCTAGAAACCGTTACGAGACGGCGGGCATATTTCCCTTTGCAGGGTATTCTATTAGCCCACTCCCGGCCTGAATAGCCGAAAAAAACCATACTTTTCTGTGTATGGACGTAAAAAAGCCAATCTCACGGTGTTGGCATCCGCTCGCAAAGGAGTTTCTAGGCTCCGTGAAAAGACAACGCCACAATATCAGGAGAATGTTAAGACTTTTACGTTTTCTCTACAGCGAGTATCGTCAATAAATCTACAGTGTCTTCCCCACACGCGTGGGGTGTTTCTCAATTCATTTACGATCACAGTACTGAGCAATGGTCTTCCCCACACGCGTGGGGTGTTTCTCGACGATCAAGCCGCAGGAAGTCATCAAGGCCGGTCTTCCCCACACGCGTGGGGTGTTTCTACTTGGAAGTTTTTCATCTCCACGAGATTGTAGTCTTCCCCACACGCGTGGGGTGTTTCCCGGAGGTGTCCAGCCCGCCGGAATAGGCGAGCAGTCTTCCCCACACGCGTGGGGTGTTTCTTAGTCGCCATACTCACCGAAAAATTCTTTTTGAGTCTTCCCCACACGCGTGGGGTGTTTCTTCCCGTGTGTCTTCGATGATGATATGGCGCTCAGTCTTCCCCACACGCGTGGGGTGTTTCTACTGCATCGACGCCTTGCGCTATGCACTGGAGTCTTCTCCACACTCGTAGGGTGTACAACAAAGCCCCCTTCCTCACGGTTGGTGGCTCTGTCTTTTCTGTTCCCGGCAGTTCACATCGGGCTAATCAGCTTCATGATGAACGCACCGAGGCTGCCTGCCGCCGCAGCCACGCCGGCAAGTACGGACAGTCCCCCGGCGCGTTTGTTCTCCGCCGCTTCAAGTGCCGAAATACGGACACCCTGCCCGGCGATGCGTTTGCCGTGATCCTTGAGCTGCGTAATCACGATGTCGTCGAGGCGCTGGTTGGTGCCCGCGACTTCGGCCTTGAGCCCGGAAAGTTCGGCCTTCACTTCCCCGATTTCACGGACAAGCTGCACATCGTCGCTCATTGCGCCTCCTCAACGC
>NZ_DBMAFI010000072.1:0-14421 GCF_057864385.1 Bilophila sp.
GGAATACCAGAACAGCAGGCCGGGGGTGCAGGATTCCAGCTTGTATTCGGCGAGGAACGCGGCGTACCAGCCGGAACGCTTCACGTCGAAGCTCCTGCCGTCGAGCTTGCTCGTCCCCAGATCCACGCTGCCGTAGGCGGCATCAAGCGCGAAATGGAAGGGGGCGAAGGCGGTCACGTCAGCGGTGATGCCGCCGTACCATGCGCTGCCGTGATCCTTGTCGCTGGAGGCCACGATGTCCGCGAGCTCCCCCTTGCCGGCAAGGGGGAGCATACCCTGCGTCATGGGGAAGCTCCTATCGAACTGGTTCTCCCCCTCGAAGCTGTCATGGCCGACAAAGGCGCCCATGCCCCACGGGATCACCTTCACGCCGTCAAAGGTCAGCGGCACGGTCAGGCCGATGAAGTCCATCGCGTCGTGGGCGTCATGCTCCGCCATGTCAGGGTCGTTGTCGTTCTCGGCGCGCAGCCAGAACAGGCTCGCGGCCACATTTTCGGTAAACTGGTTGGTGATGGTGATGCCCGCGCCGTCGGCGTCGAGGATCGGGGAGCCGATGCCGGTAAAGGTCGGCTGGACGTACGGCTGGAGGCCCATGCGCACCTTGGCGTCGGTCTGCGGGATCGCCCAGTCGACATAGCTGTAACGTACCTTGACTTCCTTGCCGTCCGTGCCGAGGGATGCGCCTTCAGCCGACTTGCCCCAGTTCTGGTGGCCGATTTCAAAGAATACCACGCCCTTCAGGGATTCCGAGGCGATCACGTCGATCTGGGTACGGATACGGCTGGCAGCCCGCATCTTGTCGTCGCCGTTGCCTTTCGCGAAGTTGCGGTCGGCGAACGACACACGGTGCTGCATCAGGCCGGACATCTTGAAGTCCGCCGCTTTCACAGCGGAAGTTGCGCCAAGAACCAAACCGGCAGCCAGCAAAAGCGTCATCAGTCTCTTCATCTTCCTCTCTCCTTTGGGGTTGAAGATACTCCGGGCGAGGGGTCCCGGCATTCCCTTTCCTCCGGGGGGGTACCCCCGCATCCCTCACGTGCGGCCCGTTTCCGATGGGATCAGAACGCGGGCTTGCGGATGAGCTTCAAGAGATACATGGCGATGGGCGTCACAACGATGATGGCGGCGAAGACCCAGACGATGGGGTATCCCTCCACCGGCGCGAACGGCATGGACAGCGTGACCGGCAGGAAGGTCAGGCAAGTGAATACGTTCATGAGGCCGCCTTCCACCGCGACGGGGGTTTCGTAATCCGGATCGGCGATGCGGAGCAGCAGCAGGCCCGAAGCCGCCGTCCCCGTGGCGTAGCCGAACATGATCAGGCAGCGTTCAAAGCCGTACTCAGGGGAGCGGCGGCCAAACCATACGCAAAGGATCAAGGTGATGAACGTGGCGATGATGATGGCGACGATGAAGGGCAGCAGCACTTCCTGAAGATCCTCCATTTCGATGCCGAGGAACACGGCGCAGATCATGAAGTCCACGGAGCCGCCGACCAGACGCCGGGTCGTTTCGCCGTCGATGAGGTGCAGGATGTCGACCCTAGCCATGAACTTGCGCAGCAGCATGGCGAGGAACATGCCCCAGCAGAAGGTCAGGCCGAAGCCCAGCCCGGCGATGCCGGCGGGCATGTAGTTGGCGAACATGAGCCCGAAAAGATAGGCCACGCCGTAAATCGCCGCCATGAGGCCCAAATGGAAGCCGAGGTTGTCGATGTTGGCGGGGTGGGTGGTGCTGTGGGAACAGGGAGGGTTGTCGCCGCGATCCATGAGGCCGCGCAGGAAGTTCTGGGGCAGTTCGCCGGAACGCCCCCCGGTGCACCAGCCGCGCTTGATGCCGTAGAAAGCCAGCGGCACGCCCACGATGCCCGCCACGAGGAACCCGACGGCGGCGAAGGCCAGCCCGACGCTCAGGGCGTTTGCGGTCTGATAGGAACCCTGCCAGATGGTCGCGTAGGCCTGCGTCTGGCCGGGGCCCTGCGTGAAGCCCGCGCCGAGAAGGTAGCCGTTGACGGTTTCAAACGTGCCGCCGAACAGCTCCTGCCACAGCACGAAAACGCCCTTGCCGATGAGCGCCTGCACGGAGAAAAGCAGGCCGAATACAAGCGCTATCCACAGGGCGCCGCGCATCACAACCTTGCCGCTGGCGGGCTTCTTGGTCTGGAGCAGGCCGATGCCCACGAAGCCGAAGGCGAACAAGTGGAAGGTGATCATGCTGAAAATATTCGGGGTGATGTCCTTCCAGCCGGTGGAGGTGGGCATGCCGATCAGATCAAGGTTGATCAGCACAAACCCGATGAGCCCGCCGATAAGGGAGGAAGGGAACAGCAGCTTCTGGAACAACGGCACCTTGGCGCGGATTAACGTCCCAAGCATGAGCAGCACACCGATCCAACACAAGGCACCCAGATACGGATAAAACGACGCTTCCATGAATCCCTCTCTTTGTAAGGCTGAGATCGTCAAGGCAGGGAGAACCCGCAAATGCAGGGGGGCAGGGAAACCCGGCAGGGGAGGCGGGAAGGAACGCCCCGCGCCGCCGGATTTCCGGCAAGGCTATTCCAGCGACCCGTATACGAGCTCATTGCCGACGATGGTCGCCAACACCGGGATGTCGCGGATGGCCTTTTTGTCCACGGCAAGGGGGTTGTCCCCAAGCACGACCATGTCGGCCAGCTTGCCGGGTTCGAGGCTGCCCTTGCTCGTTTCCTCGCAGGCCTGATACGCGGCCCACGAGGTTACGCTGCGCAGCGCGTCCATAACGGAAATGGTGTATTCCTCGCCAAGGACTTGCCCGCTGCTGGTGAGGCGGTTGACCGCCGACCACACGGAGAGCAGGGGATCTATGGGGGTCACGAACGTATCGTTGTGGTTGCTGAACCGGATGCCGCGCTTCAGGGCGCTGCGGAGCGGGCTGATGCGCCGGGCGCGATCCGGGCCGAGGAAGATGTCGCGGTGGCGGTCGCCCCAGAAATAGGTATGGACGACGAAGAACGAGGGCACCACGCCGAGGCGCTTGATGCGGTCAAGCTGATCCTCGCGCACGGTCTGGCAGTGGATGATGATGTGCCTCGCGTCGGCGCGGGGGTAACGCTTCTGCGCCTCCTCGTAGGCGTCCAGAATGAGCTGGATGGCCTCGTCGCCGTTGCCGTGGATGGCGATCTGCCAGCCTTCCCGGTGCAGGGCGACGATGCGATCGATGAAGCCCTGCGGGTTTTCCTGAATGTACCCGCGCCACAGGGGGCCGTCCGGCAGATCGTAGATGATTTTGTGGTAGGGATTGCTCAGGCAGCCGGTATAGCACTGCAGGCTGCCGTCGACGAGGTGTTTGACGGCGCCGAGGCTGATCTTGCCGTCGGCGGTCAGCGGCGTACCGGAAACGTGGGAAGCGAACTGGCTGAGATCGCAGCAGCCGAGGCCGGGCAGGATCTGCACGCGGTTGCGGAGCAGGCCCTTTTCATGGGCCTTGCGGAGCTGCGCCCACTGCTTTTCT
This sequence comes from Bilophila sp., assembly GCF_057864385.1. Lineage (NCBI taxonomy): Bacteria > Pseudomonadati > Thermodesulfobacteriota > Desulfovibrionia > Desulfovibrionales > Desulfovibrionaceae > Bilophila > Bilophila sp. The sequence goes on from NZ_DBMAFI010000072.1 coordinate 3,493, forward strand.
TGGGTGAACCCGTCCTGCGCGGACGTAACGCCCTTTGCGGTATAGGCATCGCAGGCGGTTGCGACGCTGCGCATCCAGTCCTCCTCGGACGGTTCGGGCAGCAGCTCGGCGACGGGGTTCATCGCCGGAGGTTCCTCAAGCACGCCGTTGGGGTTGCCGTGCGCGTCGCGGCGGATGATCCCGCCGACGGGATCGGGCGTATTCCGATCATAGCCGACCAGAGCCAGCGCCCGGCTGTTGCAGGAACACAAATGCCCGGAAACATGGCGCAGGAGCACCGGGTGATCGGGCGTCACGTCGTCCATGTCGGACGCGAGCGGGTGGCGGCGATCCGCAAGGGCGGTGTCGTCATAACCGTATCCCAGAATCCATTCGCCCTTGGGCGTGGAGGCGGCCTTTTCCCTGAGCAGATCGCGGATTTCGGCGATGTCCTTCACCTTGCCGACGGGCGGGGAGGAAAGATCGAGCTGTGTGGCGAACATAAGCCCGGCCCAGACGAAATGGCTGTGCCCGTCGATGAAGCCGGGCAGCATAGTCCGTCCCCGCAAATCAGTGACGACGGTATCCGGCCCCGCATGGGCCATGACTTCCTCCTCTGTCCCCACAGCGAGGACAAGGCCGCCCTCGACGGCCAGCGCGCTGGCCACGCTCCCCCGTGAATCCATCGTCAATATCGTGCCGTTCCGGTAGATCTGCGTTGCCGTACCCATAGTGATGGCTCCTCTGTTAAGCTGTTGTTCACGATTGCCCTTTTTAGAGCAAGCGGCATGCCAACGGTGAAGAGCCGGAATAAATATTTATATTACACTTATTTTATTATTTTTTTTAAAACGACGGCAATCCGTCCGAACATAAGGGGAGAAAACGAAAGGCCCTTCAGTCCAGTTTTTTAGACAGAACGGGCCCGTTATAAAAATAACATACTGAATAAACAGGATAAAAGAAAAAAGGAAGCCCTAGGGAAACGGTCGGCGGAGGCAAAAACGGAAATCCCCTTTTTATCAAATCACCGTAAGATAATTCTTTTTTTGAAAAAGAACCTCCATTGCACCTACGCCTCGGCAGCTTTCCAGAAAACTGGAATCATCCAAAAATAAAGACGCCGCCTTTTTCCAAAGCCCCGTTATGGAATGAGGTTGTTTCATCAGATACGGCTCTTTTCAATTGTCCCCTTAAGCACAAATGGATTGTCCACGGTTTTGCCAAACGGCTGTGCCGAAGCGGAACAGCGCGCAGGAGCCCCTTTTTCCAATGCCGCGCCTCCGGGGAAAGGACACACTTGGGCCCTTCACCTGTAATAGGCTCCTTTTGCATGCCGCCCCTCAAGGGAAGGAACACGCTTTGATGCCTGCGGCGAGGGCTTGTTCCGGGAGATGCCGCCCCTCCGGGGAAGGGGCGCACCAGCCCCAATCCGGTACGGGCTCCCTGCCGGAAAACGCGGAAGCCGGGCGTATCGTAACCCCCCGGTTTCCAACGGACGTTTTCCGCATCAAGGCCTTTTCATTTCAGCGAGACATCTTTATAAGGTTCCGGCATCGCATGTGGCCGTTTCATCTCCACAGCGCGGTGGGCATACAGCCTTTTTCCCCAGTTTTCCCCTTGGCTGAACCCGTGGCTAAGGCATTTTGCCGGTTATTCCTTTGGGACTTCAGGGAAAAAGGCATCAGCGACTTTCTATGGCACAGCCATTTACAGAAACCGGGACTTCCGCTGTGCCGCACGTACCGCGCCGCAGACGGCTCCCTTTCCCCGGCCCTTGGAGGTATCCATGCCCCGTCCGCTGAACCGCTCCCAAGCCGTGCTCGTCACAGCCCTGCACGCCGCCGGACGCCCGCTCCTGACGCAGGAACTCGCCGTACTGGCTGGAAAACCGCAAGAGGCCATCGCCTCTTTCCTTGAGCCGCTTCTCGGCGCAGGGCTCGTTGTCCGGGCCGGCGGCCCGGACGCATGGGCCTGCCCCAGCCTTCCGGATGCCGTGCGGGACGGGCTCGCGCGCCTTGTCGCCCGGAACGCCTCGCCGGGCAGCCTCACACATGCGCTCGCACGGCTCGGATCTCCTGATATGGCGCTCGACGACTGCACCGCCATTGCCGAGGCCATCGGCAAAGGGCTCGGCAAACGGCGTCCGGGCAGCATCATCTGCATGGAATGCGCGCTGCGCTTCCTGATCGCATGGGGCGAGCGCCACCTGCACGGCGCCGGAGGCGTGGAAAGCTGTCTGTACGGCAAGCTCGCCCTGACCTTCCAGAGCATGTGCATCCTCGCCAACCGCCACATCCCGCTGGCCTTCAGGCTCTCCTCCATCGCCTACGAACTCGCGGGGTACGGCGGCAACGAACGCTTCCGCCCCCTCATCGGCATCCTCAAAAACTACATGCGGCTGATCAGCCTGGAGCTTCCCGATGAGCCGTGGGACATCAGCGAAGTTGAGGTCGAATTCCTGCGCCTCAAGGACGCCTGCGAACAGGAGATGAAAAACCATATCGCCTGTTTCGCGGGCCTGCTTTACGCCATCAGCGGCGACTACCCGGATTCGCTGCGCAGCCATGTCCATCAGGGGGAGCCCGGCGACTGGCTCGACCGGATCGCCCTGTTCCATGCCATGAGCATCAGCCAGTCGGCCATGTACCTCGGCCGCTACACCCTCGCCGTCGGGACAGTGGAATCCGCCCGCCACTCCGCCGAGCTTGCCGGGGAAAAAACCTTCTCCCTGCTCTGGCTGACCCATCTCTGTTTCCTGCTGCTGCGCAAAGGCGATTGGGACGACGCGCTTAACCATCTGGACTTCCTCTTCTCCTGCACCCATCCGGTGGAGAATCCCAAGATCTTCTCCAGCACGGTACGCGGTCTGGCGCTCTACCACTACCTCAACGGGCGGCCCGGCGCCGCCTACCGCATCCTCCGCCGCGAAACCGAAAACGCCATCGCCGCGGGTTCGCCCCACTCCCCTTTTGTCGATCCCTATATTCTGGATATGCTGTATGATTTCGCAAAGGCGGGGTATCCCGACATTCCCCGCTACGCCTTCCGGGATACCCTCGAATCTTTTCTCCGCAGCCCCAACCGCCAGCGGCGCGGGGCGGCGCTCCGCGTCAAGGCCCTGTGCCTGCGGGACGGCAAAGCGGGCCGATGGGATGCGGAGGCAGCCGATCCCGTAAGCCTCCTCCGCCAAAGCATCGGCTGCCTCGCCCCTTCGCAGGATGTGCGGGAGTTGGCCCTGGCCCGCCACGAACTGGCGAACACGCTGGAAAGCCTCGGACGCCATGACGAGGCCCGCCCCCTCCGCATGCTGGTCTCGGAGTCCATAGGCCGGGCGTCCCACGCGGGCATGAGCCCCCTCGAAATCTCGATCCTCGCTACGCGGGACAGGGACAGCGACGTCTTTTCGCCGGGCGTCCCCACTGTCGATACCCGCTTCTTGAAAGAAGAGCTCATGGATCGCTGCCACGACGCCTTCAATGACGTCCCCATTCGGCAGACGCTTGAGGACAACCTCCAGCGCATCGTCAACGTCGCCCAGCTCGAACTCAAGGCCGAACGCGCCGCGCTGTTCAGGCCCTCGGCGGGCGGGCATCCCGTAGAATGCGCCGCCTCGGTGAACCTTACCCGGACGGAGCTGCAAAGCCCGTCCATGCGCGACCGGATTGCATGGGTTGCGGATTGCCTGAGCAAAAGGAAGGGGGATCGGGAACGGCGGGCGGTCTGCCTGTCCCTGAACGTCGGCGGGCGGCAGCCGTGGCTGCTGTATCTCGACACGCGGTTCGGGCCGGGCTTTCTGACGCAGCTCAAGAAAAGCGAACTCGGTGAACTGGCGCGGCTCTTCGCCGCGGAAGTGCGGACTGCGCTGCGCCTCGACGACATGCGGCAACAGGAAATCCATTGGCAAAACGCCAAGTTCAACGCCGTAACGCTCCAAAAAAACACGGGGGAAGCCCCCATCATCGGCGAAGGGCTGAAGCAGCTCGCCGCACAGGTGCGGCAGGTCGGCATGACGGATGCCGCCGTGCTGTTTTATGGGGAAACCGGGACGGGGAAGGACGTCTTCGCGCGGCAGCTCCACCTCTTCAGCCAGCGCAAGGGGCCCTTTGTGGCCGTCCATCCCGCCTGCACGCCCGAACAGCTCTTTGAAAGCGAATTCTTCGGGCACGAGAGAGGGGCCTTTACCGGGGCCACAAGCCAGAAAATCGGGTACGTTGAAATGGCCGACGGCGGAACCCTCTTCATCGACGAAGTGGGGGAAATGCCTCTGAGCATGCAGGTCAAGCTGCTGCGCGTGCTCCAGAACCAACGTTTCATGCGCGTGGGCGGCACGGCCGAAATCGTATCCCGGTTCCGCCTCGTCGCCGCCACCAACCGCAATCTGCGCGACGAGGTCGCCAAAGGCCGCTTCCGTGAGGATCTGTTTTACCGCCTCTCCGTGGTGCCCCTGCGGGTTCCCCCGCTGCGGGAACGCCGCGAAGACATCATCGGGCTTGCGGAGGCGTTCGTGGAAACCTATTGCCAGCGTTACGGCAGGCCGCCCCTTCAGCTTACGGGTGCGGAACGGGCCTGCCTCCTGAACTACCCTTGGCCCGGCAACGTGCGGGAGCTCAAGAACATCATTGAGCGGGCGGTCATCCTGAACGCGCCCTTGCTCGAACTGGTGTCGCCCAGCCGATCAGCCGCCTCCGGCTCGGCTGCGGGGGCCTTCACCATTCCGGATTTTCCCACGATCCCGGAGCTTGAGGAGCGTTATCTGCGTTATGTGCTTGAACAGACGGGCGGGAAAGTCTGCGGGCCGGACGGCGCTGAAGCCCTGCTCCGCCTCAAGCGATCGACCATCTACCTCAAACTGAAGAAATACGGGATCATTCCTTCCGACTTCATATAGTAAATGAAAACATGCTGTTGAGAGAGAGTGTGTGAGTGAGTGTGTGGGGGGGCCGGTTCAAGCCGGGGTACCGCCTTGCCGCACATCCCAAAGCGCCGCCCTGCGCATCGGCCCGCCGGGGGAGAAGCCTTCCCCCTTTTTCTTAAAGACGCGGCAGAATCCGTGCCCATCGGCCCACAGGGGGAAAAGCCGCCCGCCGAACCCGCCTGTTGCGGAACGGGAAGCCCTTTAGCCCGATGGCGGGCCCCAGTCCCGTAACTAGACGTTTTGGCGGCGGACAGCAAGTCTACAGTAGTGCTCCGGGCTTTTTTCCGGTATTGTTGCCCTAGTGCCTTTGTGCTGTATCCCTTTTGTTTGGCACATTTTTGAAAAGGCTGTGTTATAGAAAACGGTTGATGCTTTTTTCCTTGAAGCTCCAAAGGGATAACCGGCAAAATGCCTTGGCCGTGGTTCCCGCCAAGGGGAAAACGGGAAAAGAGGCTGTATGTTCCACCGCACTGTGGAGATGAAACAACCACATACTATAACAGAGCCTTTGAAAAAGGACTTGCAATATGAGCCTTTATTTTTCGATCAGCGATCCTTCCGGCAAATTCCTTTGCGCGGACGAGCTGCTTGAGCCTTCCATCAATGCCTTGAAAGAGGCTTCGGAAAAAAACGCGGGCACCTTCACGCTCTCTTTCACTCAGGATCAATGCATCTGGTCCGTCATGATGGAAGCGAAAGGCGGCAGGGCCACGGTCGTCAATCCACACTTGTACGAAAAAGCGAAAAAATTCGATGCCATGATACAAGAGTGGAATAAAGAAAAGGATTAGCGGGCTCCCGGTGCCCCCTTGGTTGGCGGCGATGGTTGTGATGAAACAACCACATACTATAACAGAGCCTTTGAAAAAGGATTGGCAATATGAGCCGTTATTTTTCGATCAGCGATCCTTCCGGCAAATTTCTTTGCGCGGACGAGCTACTTGAACCTTCCATCAATGCCTTGAAAGAGGCTTCGGAAAAAAACGCAGGCACCTTCACGCTCTCTTTCACTCAAGATCAATGCATCTGGTCCGTCATGATGGAAGCGAAAGGCGGCAGGGCCACGGTCGTCAATCCAAACTTGTACGAAAAAGCGAAAAAATTCGATGCCATGATACAAGAGTGGAATAAAGAAAAGGACTAGCGGGCTCCCGGTGCCCCCTTGGTTGGCGGCGATGGTTGTGATGAAACAACCACATACTATAACAGAGCCTTTGGAAAAGGATTTGCAATATGAGCCTTTATTTTTCGATCAGCGACCCTTCCGGCAAATTCCTTTGTGCGGACGAGCTGCTTGAGCCTTCCATCAATGCCTTGAAAGAGGTTTCGGAAAAAAACGCAGGCACCTTCACGCTCTCTTTCACTCAGGATCAATGCATCTGATCCGTCATGATGGAAGCGAAAGGCGGCAAGGCCACGGTCGTCAATTCCCACTTGTATGAAAAAGCGAAAAAATTCGATGCCATGATACAAGAGTGGAATAAAGAAAAGGACTAGCAGGCTCCCGATGCCCCTTGGTTGGCGGCGATGGTTGTGCTGTTTTTGCCTGTGGGGGGGATGGGTGCAGGAAGGGGAAGCCGTCGGATGTTACCGTGCATCCCCCATGCGGGCGCACCCCCTTTGCCGTCCCGATGGTGAACCCCTTGACGGCGTCTTCCCCATGCGGGCGGGCGCACCTCGTCACTGACAGCCCGAATCCGGTCGATGGAAATACATTCCCCCTGCGGGCGGACGCCCCCGTTCATCCCGCGATCCAACCGCTCGCGCACGGATACATTCCCCATGTGGGCGGACGCACCCCCGGACTGGGCGCGGGCTGCCGACAAGAAAAGCGTCTTCCCCATACGGGCGGGCGCACCCTACGCGAGGATGGCCACCGTCCCGCAGCGGATGGTTTTCCCGTGCGGGCGCACGGCAACGCCCGGAATGCCGGGCGGGGCAAGCCGTGTGGAACCTCCCTGATTCCGGGGGCTCAAAAGAGTGTTGGCGATACCGGGTCACATGGCTTGGAAAACCCAAGCGATCCTGCCGACGAGCCTCCCGGCTTCAGTGAGCGGGATGGACATGGATGGGTGGAGCGGGTTGTCCGTACGGAGCAGGAGCGTGTCGCTGTCACAGAACACCCGTTTGATGACGATCCCTTCAAAAGGCACGGACACCGCGAAGATGCTGCCGCTGGAAGGCCGGACGCTGGACGTGTCGACCCCCACGAAAGCCCCCTGCCGCACCGTGGGCGAAAAGCTGTCACCCGTTATGCGGAGGACGCGGAACCCCTTCCCGGCATACGGCTCAGGGAGCATGATCGTCCCCGAAGGCTCCCATACGCCGCCCTGCACGCGATCGGAATCGTAATAAGGCAGGGAAATGCCCCGTCCAAGCGGCGTGGAGGCAGGTTCCGGCTCCATATAGCGCCCGTCTTCAGTGCGGAGATACATGGGGCCCCTGCCCTGCTTGAGCCAGTCGGGGTTCACCCCGCGCATCTCGAACAGAGCCAAAAACCAGCCGGGAGGCACTGTGCCGCGCTTTTTGGATTCGGAAATGGTCGATTGCTTGATGCCAAGCACGTCCGCCAATTCCTGTTGCGTGCTCGTACCGGTTACGCTCTGAAACCTGCGGAAAATTTCGTCGAAGGAATTGGAGTCCATTTAGGGTGCCTCTCATAGTACGCAGGAGCGGGCCAACGCCCTGATAACCTGGTTGGAGTCTCATTTTTGTATGTTTTAGAATACATCTTTTTGTCAAGTCTGGGCTAGATCTCCCGGCATGGAAGATCTACCGGGATTGAAAAGCGCTATCGCTGCCGTACTCCGGCGCGCCCGAAGGGAGACCAGGCTATCGCAGCAAAAACTTGCTGATTTCGCTGGCCTCTCTCGTATTCACATCGCCCAGCTTGAGGGCCGCCGGCAAAACGCCACCCTCAACGTCCTGCTTCTCATAGCGATGGCGCTGAACATGGACGAGCTTTTGTTTCTCAAGATGATTCATGAGGAAATGCTGCGGAACGGGCACGGGCGCTACAGGAATGCCCGGCGCAGGGCGGAAGGGCAGGAAGGGCCGCATCAGGAAGCCCTTCCAAAAGACACGGGGCAGGCAAGCCCCTCCGCCTCCGGAATGGATGCCGGACGCGGGGCCGCTTAGGGGGCGCCAAGGCACACGCCGCCGGGCACGGAAATCAGGCGTCCTCTGGGGCGGGCAGCCACTGGATCCAAATCGAACGGGAGCGCGGGCCGTCACCTTCATACAAATAGACGCTCTGCCATGTGCCGAGGCGCGGTTCGCCGTCCTCCACAATCACGAACAGGGACGGCCCCATAAGGCTCGCCTTGATGTGCGCGTCGCTGTTGCCTTCCCCATGCCGCCACCCGCCCCCGTGCGGTATGGTGCGGCTGAAAAAGGCCGTCATGTCCCGGCGCACATCGGGATCGGCCCCTTCATTGATCGTCAGGCCGCAGGTCGTATGCGGGCAAAACAGCGCCGCGACGCCCCTCCTCCAGCCTTTTTCCCGGATCACGGCGCAGACGTGCCCCGTGATGTCCACCATCTCCTCCCGGCTCCGGGTGGCCACCGTGCATATTTCCATAGGAAACCCTCTCTTGTTCCGCCTTGTACAGGCATCGGGGGTTCAATGCAAGTGAATAGCTATGAATGATCGGGCGGATACGGTTGTTCATAACAATGTAGGATATTTTATTTCGTGCATGGACATCCCGCCGTTCTTGGCTTCCTCTGGACATCGCTTATCGACACGCGTTATCCTTCTCAAAGGCGACAGACTTCTTCCGGGGAAGCTTTATGGATCAAAAAGAATGGAAAGGGTTACGTACCTATGCTTTGTACTGCCTCGTGGCGGCCATCTCGCTCGCCGTGGTCTTCCTCGTCTATTTCAGCAGGACGAAGCGGAATATCCAGGAACAGGCCGAAGCGCAGCTCGCCGAAGTGACGCGCCAGTACGCCAACGCCATCAAAACGGATATGTGCGGCACCATCCAGGCCGTCGAGGTGCTGGCCCATGTTTTCGGGGAGCTTGGGCAAGGCTCCCCTGAAACGATCATCCCCCTGCTCATGGGGGCCGTCGATACGCTCGGGCTCAAGCGCATGGGGTACATCACCCCCGACGGCATGGCCCACGCCACGGACGGCCTGACCTTCGACGCCCGGAACCGGCCCTATTTCAGGAAGGCGCTCATGGGTTCCCCCTCCGTCTCCATCCTGCTCGTGGACAAGACCGACGACAACCCCATCAACGTCTACGTCTCCCCCATCATCCATAAAGGCAAAGTCCTTGGCGCCCTTTTCGCAACGGTACAGACGGACGCCTTCATCATGTCCATCGACGACCGCCTTTTCAACGGCAGCGGGCAGGTGCTCGTCACCGACAGTCAAGGGCATATCCTGTTCCGGGGGCGCGGCTCCGTCCAACTGGCCCGCTACGGCAACATCGCGGAACTCATCCCCCCAAGCGCCCCCGGCTCGCCCGATCATGGCATACCGGACGCCTTCGGCAGCGGGGGGCTGTTCAGCTACGACGGCAGGCCGTACTACATGGCGCACAGCAAGCTGGAACTCACCTCCACGGAGTGGCACATCTTTTCCATCGTCCCGGAAGACACGCTGGCCGCCAATGTGGGCACCATCCAGAGGGAAGTGCTCTATCTCATGCTGTTCTTCATCGGCTTGAGCATGCTCTTCCTCTGGCTCGTGCTCAGGATGCAGGGGCGGCAGGCCAAGCGCCTCCGGCGGGCCAAGCAATTCCTCGAAACGGTCATTGAAAACATCCCCGGCGGTTTTTTCCGCTACAGCAACGATGAAAAGCTGGAATTCGACTATATCAGCGAAGGGTTCCTCAAGCTGATCGGGCACTCGCGGGACTCATTCAAGGAAACCTACGGCAACCGGTTCGACAACCTCGTCCACCCGGAAGACCGCAAACGCGTGTTCGACTCCATCAACAGGCAAATCAAGCGCAGCGACTACGACATGGTGGAGTACCGCGTGACCAAGGCGGACGGGCGCATCCTGTGGCTGTTCGACAAAGCGCAGCTTGTGCACGATGAAAACGGGCGCTCATGGTTCTACGTCATCGTCATGGACATCACATCCCTGCGCAAGACGCAGCAGGAACTCAAGATCAGCGAGGAGCGTTACCGCATCCTCACGGAGCTTTCCGAGCGCATCATTTTTGAACACGACCTTGTGATCCGCCGCTCCTATTTCTCTCCCCGCTTCAAGGAAAAATTCGGGTACGATCCCGCCGTGGACGGGGCTTCCGGCTCGCTTTCGGAACATTGCATCCACGCGGAGGACAGGCCGCTCTACCGCCAGTTCTTCAGCCGGATACTGTCGGGCCGTTCCGCCCCGGCTGAACTGCGCTTCCTCAAGCAGCCATCGGGGGTTCTCTGGTGCCGGGTTCAGGCCGTGGCCATTTCCGACGAATCGGGCCAGCCCGTGCGGATCGTGGGGGAAATCGCGGACATCGACACGGAAAAACGCAATACGGAACGGCTCCGCAAGAAGGCGCAGCTTGATCCGCTCACCGGCCTCTACAACGCGAGTTCGGCCAGAAAACGCATCGAAGCCTGCCTCCGGCAGCCCCCCGGCGCGGGGATGCATGTGCTTGCCGTAATTGATGTAAATCATTTCAAGCAGATCAATGATACATGCGGCCACCTCACCGGTGACCATGCGCTCATTGAGACGGCCCGGCGCCTAAGCGCCATGCTCAATGAAGGGGACATCGCCGGGCGCATCGGCGGCGACGAATTTATCGCGCTTTTCCTGGATGTTCCTTCAAGGGATGCCCTCGAAAGGCGCATCGGGGAGCTCAGGCGCGGGCTGTCGTTCCCTTTGCCGGACGGCCTTTCCATGTCCGCAAGCATCGGCATGGCGGCTTTCCCCGACGACGCAGCCGACTATACCGGGCTTTTCCGAATGGCGGACGCCTCCATGTACGCCGAAAAGCGGCACAGGGGGGAGGATGTAAAGGGGGATTGAGGGAACCTTGGGGAGAGGGAGGGGAAACTTTCTGGAGAAAG
>NZ_DBMAFI010000073.1:0-14418 GCF_057864385.1 Bilophila sp.
CCGGCTTCCCCATGAAGCGACAGGGACTTCCTTCGTGCCGCCTCTCCACCAGCCTTTTACATGCTGCATTCGTTGCCGGAATATCCGCAAAGCTCCGGCTCCTCTCCGCATGGAGGGTTCCGCGCCGCCGGGCTCTTTCTCTCATTTTCCCGTCCCCGCCGCTACCTTCATCCGGCAGGCTTTCCGTTCCGGCTTCCCCATGAAGCGACAGGGACTTCCTTCGTGCCGCCTCTCCACCAGTCGAAAGTCTTTGGGGAGGATGGGGGAGGTTTGGAGGGGGAAGGAGGCCCTTTCTCCAGAAAGGGCCTCCTTCCCCCTCCAATTCCCGCTAATCCCTACCCCTTCCCTCTCGCCTTCCAACTCCACACACCTGCCACGGCGCACAGGGCGAACGCTGCGAGATCGGTCTTGAGGCCGGGATCGATGGCGAGAAAGGCCGCCACAAGCAGCAGGCCGCGCATGACGTAATTACAGGGCCCGAACAGCCAGCCTTGCAGCCCGGCGGCCAGCGCGCTCACGCCTAGGCAGGCCGTGGCGAACGCCCACAGCGTCGCCAGGGCCGGGTTGGCCGAGCTGTACAGCAGGAGGGGGTTGTTCAGGAAAAAGAAGGGCAGGATGAACCCCGTCAGGCCCAGCTTTACCGCAATGAGGGACGTACGGGTCTGATCCGAATGCGCAATGCCCGCCGCCACGTAGGACGACATGGCGACCGGCGGCGTGATGTTGGAAAGGCAGGCGTAGAACAGGCAGAACATATGCGCCGCCATCGGCATCACCCCCACTCCCGTGAGCACCGGGACAGCCACCGCCGCCACGATGACATAGGCCGCCACGCCGGGCACGCCCATGCCGAGGATGGTGCTCATGATCATGACGAACAGGCCGCCGAGGTAGAGCTGGCCTTCGCCCACGTATTTGAGCACTTCATACCCAAAGGTCAGGCCGAGCCCTGTGAGGGACACCGTGCCGATGATGACGCCGATGATCACGCAGGCCGCGCCCACGCCCACCGCGCCGCGTGCGCCTTCGTCGAGCGCCTGGATCACCAAGCGGGGGGTCATGCGGTACCGATCCGAACACCACGTGGAAGCGAGCGCGCACAGGGCCGTGAGGATTGCCGCGCCAAGGCTGAGGAGCCCAGAGAGGGCCAGGCCTCCGAGGGCGGCAAGCAGCAGGATGAAAGCGGCGGTGCGGGCGGTTTTCGTCCGCAGCAATCCGATGAGGGAAGGCAGCCATGTGGCCCCGACGGTGGCGAAGATGGAGGCCGCCGCCGCGAACAGGGGGGTGTAGCCGTCAAACATCAGCCAGAGCAGCACGATCAGCGGGATGAACAGGTGCCCGCGCTCGCGCAGGACTTTGCCGGCCGCCGGGATGTGTTCCGGGGAGAGCCCTTTGAGTCCGAGCTTGCGCGCCTCGAAATGCACCGCCATGAGCAGCGTAAGGTAATAGAGGAAGGCAGGGATGGCCGCCGCAAGCATGACCTTGGTGTAGGGGACGCCGAGGAATTCGGCCATGATGAAGCCAACAGCGCCCATGATGGGTGGCGCGAACTGCCCCCCGGTGGAGGCGACCGCTTCGACGGCTGCGGCAAATTCGGGCTTGTACCCGGTCTTTTTCATGAGCGGGATGGTGATCGCTCCGGTGGTAGCGACGTTGGCGAGGGCGCTGCCGTTGATCATGCCCATGAGCGCGCTGGCGACCACGGAAACCTTGGCGGGCCCGCCGGCCGTGCGGCCCACGAGGGTCAGCGCGAGATCATTGATGAAATCGCTGAACCCGCTGTATTTCAGGAATGCCCCGAAGAGCACGAACAGGAAAATATAGGTGGCGGATACGCCCACGCCCACGCCGAGGAGCCCTTGGCTGCCCCAGAACATGTGCTCGACGACGCGATCCCATGAAAATCCCGTATGCCCGAATGCGCCGGGAATCCATTCCCCGACGAAGTTGTAGAGGAAAAACACGCCCGCCAGCGCCGCAAGGTTGCCGACCACGCGCCGGGCCATTTCAAAGCAGATGAGCACGCCGACTGAGGCCACGAGGTAGTCGGCGGGCAGGAAGTAGCCGCCGCGCAGGGTGATTTCCGTATAATTGACGATGAGGTAGCCGAATGAGAACAGCCCCGCCGCGATACACAGGGCATCGAATGGGGTGGGGCGGGTACGGCTGCGGCGCTCGCCCTTCCATGCCGGATACATGAGGAAGGAGAGCACCAGCAGGAAAATGATGTGCCACGAGCGCAGGGTCATGGCGTCGAAGGCCGAAAACGTGGACGCGTATATTTGGAACAGCGAGAAGGCCACCGCCAGCATGGAGATGGCCGCCGCCCACGGGCCGCTGCTGTAGTGCCGGAAGCGTGATTCGCTCTCTTTTTCCTCTACCAGTGCCTGTGCCGCGGCTTGCTCCACGGCGTGCACGTGAGCCGCGTTGACGGCCTGTTCCCTTGCATCGCTGCCGTTCATGTTTCCCCTTCGTCTGTGCTGTGCCCCGGCGGTTGGCCGGGGCGTTCCGCTGTTGTCCAATTCCGCGAATCCGTTTTCCGGTTTTTGTGCCGTCCTGCGGGAGATGCTCCCCCCGCCCCCTTCACTCCCTCCGGCACGTTCCGCCTCTGCCGCCTAAGCCCTTTCCCTTTGGGGAGGGAGGCGGTTTCCATTCTTGTAATAAAAAAGCCGCGGACTGTTTGCCCGCGGCCTTCGCTTCTGCGCTTGATCCATACCGTCAGGCGCGGAGCGAGCCGCTTTTCCGCATAAAGTAATAAAAACCGAAATGCCCTTCGGCATCGGCGGAAAAGAGGGTGCGCAGCGTGGCGGAAAGGATCATGGATAGCTCCTGCATCTCCGCGTTAGATACGCGCGAGCTGTTTGGGTTGTCAATCAATTTTTCGGAGGCAAGGGCTTGGGCGAAAGATGGGCCGGTATGTTTCACAAAAATGTAACCATATCCGGCGGCAGGGCGTCAGGCTTGGGGCTGGAACCCGGCAAGATGGGGCTAGGGGGTTCAAACGGCTGGCGGATGCCGCCCACACGGTAACGGCCGTGAAGGGGCGGATGGAGGCACATGCTTTTTCAAACAGGTTTCGGCAGGCGTCAGCAATGGCGTGCGGATCAAGGGCGGCGGTGCAGCGCCGGAAGGCCGCGTATGCCTCCGGCGGGAGATTCGTTTCGGCTCCTTGAATGGGGTCACCGAGTAACGCGCATTGCCGCTGGCGGAACGCTTTCCGACGGGCGATGCCACGATGTTCTCGCGCTGTCGCGGTTGTGGGAAGCATCCAGACAGGTTGTTTGTGGCTGACGTCCGTGGGGCTTACCGCAGGCAAGGGGGACAGCCACTTGTGTCGTCAGTATCTCTGTCCATGTGGGCATGCAGCACAGTATCCCTGAACGAAAAAAAGCCCAAAGAAGGGAGGTGGCCAAGGTCTTTTCAGGGTGATCTGTCTATGAATCGCTGGAAGGTGGAACGGTTTTTCGCTTAGCTGAACAACTTTCGTCGTTTGGCGACTCCTTTTGAACGGTTCTGCATGATGCATCTTTTATTCAGTTGGATTATATCACGATTCTGCTCAAAAACGTTTTGAAATGATCTCCAGCATCTAGATGAGTATTCGCAAAGAGCCCCGACCGGATTGGCGCGAAAAAAGACGCCGGAGAAATTCCTCCAGCGTCTTCCTGATATTATGCGTCCTGCTTACTTGTTGGCGAGACGTGTGTAGTTGCTGCGGCGGGCTTTAGCATCTGCTTCGGCCTTTTCGTACAGCATCTCCGCACGTTCGGGGAACTGGCGCCTGAGGGAGGAATAGCGCACTTCGGACAGCAGGAATTCCTTGAAGTCGTTGGAAGGCTCCTTGGAATCAAGCACGAACGGATTCTCGCCCTGTCCGATACGTCGGGGATCATAATGGTACAGCGACCAGTAACCGGCTTCCACAGCACGTTTGGCCTGCATCTGGCTGTTGCCGAGGCCGCCCCTGATGCCGTGGTTCAGGCATGGGGAGTAGGCGATGATGAGGGAAGGGCCGGGATAGGCTTCCGCTTCGGAGATGGCCTTGAGGGTCTGTTCCTGACTGGCGCCCATAGCGATCTGCGCCACGTACACGTTGCCGTAGCTCATGGCCATGAGGCCCAGATCCTTCTTGCGGTTCATCTTGCCGTTGGCGGCGAACTGCGCCACCGCACCGGTAGGCGTGGCCTTGGAAGACTGGCCGCCGGTGTTGGAATAGACCTCGGTGTCGAAGACGAGGACGTTGATGTCCTCGCCGCTGGCCAGCACGTGGTCGAGCCCGCCGTAGCCGATATCGTAGGCCCAGCCGTCGCCGCCGAAGATCCAGTGCGAACGCTTGACGAAAAAGTCGCTCTTCTCGCGGAGGGCCTTGAGCTCGGCGTTATCCTTTTCCGCCAGAACTTCGTCGAGGGCGGCTGTGAGGGCGGCGGCCCTTTCGCGGGTGCCTTCGCCGAGGTCCTTGTCTCTCAGCCATGCTTCCATGGCGGAGCGCAGGGCGGCGCTGATGTCGTTGCCTTCCAACAGAGCCTTCATCTTCAAGGCGAGGGTGGCGCGGATCTGTGCAACCCCGAGGAACATGCCGAAGCCGTATTCGGCGTTGTCTTCAAAGAGCGAGAAGCCCCACGCCGGGCCGTGGCCGTTCTCGTCGGTGGTGTAGGACACGGAGGGGGCACCGGCGGCCCACACCGTGGAACAGCCGGCGGAGTTGGAGAGCATCATGCGGTCGCCGAAGAGTTGGGTGACGAGCTTGGCATAGGGCGTTTCGCCGCAGCCGGCGCAAGCTCCGGAGAATTCGTTGAGCGGGCGCAGATACTGACTGTTGGCCACGTTGAGCTTACCCTGAGCAGGCTTCTTGTAGGTGATGTTCTTTTCAGCGTAGTCCCACTTCCGGGCGCCCTCGGGCATCACGTTCTCCAGTTTGGTCATGGTCAGGGCCTTTTCCTTGGCCGGACACTGGCCCACGCACACTCCGCAGCCGGTGCAGTCAAGGACGGAAATGGCCATGTGGAACTCAAAGCCCTTCTGGATACGGCAGGGACGATGCTCGATGGAAGCTGGCGCGGCGACGGCTTCTTCGGCACTGAGCAGGCGCGGGCGAATGGCGGCATGAGGGCAGGCGAAGGCGCACTTGTTGCACTGGATGCACTTTTCGGCATCCCACACGGGTACCATGATGGCGGCACCGCGCTTTTCAAAGGCCGTGATGCCTACAGGCCACGTGCCGTCTTCATAACCGAGGAAGGCGCTCACGGGCAGCTCGTCGCCTTCCTGACGGTTCATCACGTCTACGATCTTGCGGACGAAGTCGGGGCGTTCGTCGCAGGCGGCGGGGGCGTCTTCCGCGGCGTCGGCCCATGCGGCGGGCACGGCCACTTCGTGCAGCATGGCGATGCCCTGACGCACGGCTTCCTGGTTCATGTCGATGACGCTATGGCCCTTCCTGCCGTAGGTCTTGACGATGGCTTCGTTCAGGTAGGCGACGGCGTCATCGAGAGGAATGATGCCGGCCAGCTTGAAGAAGGCGGCCTGCATGAGCATGTTGATACGTCCGCCGAGGCCGAGGTTCATGGCAATATCCACGGCGTTGAGCGTGTAAAAGCGGATTTTCTTGCGGGCGATGGTGCGGCGCAGGGAAGCCGGCAGATGCTTTTCCAAATCCCCGTCCTTCCACATGCAGTTCAGCAGGAAGACGCCGCCTTCCTTGATGCCCCGCAGAAGGTCGTACTTGTCCACATAGGACTGGTTGTGGCAGGCGATGAAGTCGGCATAGTCGATAAGATAGGAAGAGCGGATGGGCTGGCTGCCGAAACGCAGGTGCGATATGGTGACGCCGCCGGACTTGCGGGAGTCGTAGGCGAAATAGGCCTGAGAATACATGTCGGTATGGTCGCCGATGATCTTCACGGCCAGCTTGTTCGCGCCAACGGTACCGTCGGAACCGAAACCCCAGAACTTGCAGGCGGTCTGGCCTTCGGCCACCACGTGGAAGTCTTTCACTTCGAGGGATGTGTGGGTCACGTCGTCGATGATGCCCACGGTGAAGTTGTCGCGGGGCTGTCCGGCGGCCAGATTATCGAAGACAGCAAGGACCTGAGCGGGGGTGAAGTCCTTGGAGGCGAGTCCGTAACGGCCGGCATATATCGCGGGGGCATCGGTTTTGGAGGCATAGGCGTTGCGCACGTCGAGGCACAGGGGGTCGCAGGCGCCGGGTTCCTTGGTGCGGTCGAGCACGGCGATGCGCTTTACGGAGGCGGGGACGGCTTCCAGCAGCTTTTCCGGCAGGAAGGGGCGGTACAGGCGCACGTTGACCATACCGACCTTCTCGCCGCGGCGCATGAGCTCGTCGATGGTTTCTTCCACCACGGAGGCACCGGAACCCATGACGATGATGAGGCGTTCCGCTTCGGGATGGCCGTAATAGTTGAAGAAGTCGTAGCCCTTGCCGGTGATGGCGTTGATTTTGTCCATGTACTTCCGGACGATGGCTGGCAGGGCGTCCACGAAGGGGTTCACCGCTTCACGCAGCTGGAAGAACACGTCGGGGTTGTGGGTCATGCCGCGCAGCTGAGGATGGTCGGGGTTCAGGGCGCGGTGGCGGAAAGCTTCCACGGCTTCCCAGTCGAGCATGTCGGCAAGTTCTTCCTGCTCAAGGAGCTCGATCTTCTGGATTTCGTGGGAGGTACGGAACCCGTCGAAGAAGTGGATGAAGGGCAGGCGCGCCTCAATGGCGGAAAGGTGGGCCACGGCGCCGAGGTTCATGACGTCCTGCACGGAGCTGGAGGCCAGCATGGCGAAGCCGGTCTGGCGGGTGGACATCACGTCCTGATGGTCGCCGAAAATGCTCAGGGAGTTGGAGGCAAGGGAACGCGCGCTCACATGGAAGACTGCGGGCAGGAGTTCACCGGCTATCTTGTACATGTTGGGGATCATCAGCAGGAGTCCCTGCGAGGCCGTGTAGGTGGTGGTGAGGGCGCCGCCTTGCAGGGAGCCGTGCAGAGCTCCTGCCGCACCGCCTTCGGACTGCATCTCGACCACGCGCACAGGGGCTCCGAAAAGGTTTTTCTTGCCCTGAGCCGCCCACGCATCTGTGAGTTCCGCCATGGGAGAAGAGGGGGTGATGGGAAAAATGGCAGCAACTTCCGTGAAAGGATAGGAGATATAGGCGGCAGCGGTGTTGCCGTCCATGGTCTGTGTCCTGCGGTTACTCATGAAAAAGCCTCCCAATCTGAAGAAATAATACAGACTGGATGCGAATAACATGCCAAAACCGCAATTTTGAGGACGTGCCCCGTCTTATTTCTTCTCTTGTGCGGCGATCTCCTTCAGCCTTCTCCATAACGTGGCGGGGGAGATGCCCAGACGCCGGGCTGTTTCCGCCTTGTTGCCCTGTGTTTCCTCCAGTACCTGAAGGATGGTGCTGTTTATCTGGGCACGAAGCATACTCTGCTTGGTTCGTCTGTTCGCACCGGCAGGTGTGGAAGGCGACGGGGGCACGGTCTCGGTCTTCTTGTGGCTGTTCCCGCACGGGGCCTCGTTCATCAGGAGCACGCGCGAGATGTCGCTTTCCCGTATTTCCCTGCCCTTTGCGATCACCACCAGCCTTTCTATGACGTTGCGCAGTTCCCTGATATTGCCCGGGAAATGATAGCGCTTCAGCACGGCCAGAGCCTCTGGGCTGATCAGGGGCCGGGGGAGAGAGAGCGACTGGGGCAGCCAGCTGAGGAAGCTGTCGACGAGTTCCTCGATGTCCTCCGGGTGTTTCCGCAAGGGAGGGAGGTTGAGCCGGAGCACGTTCAGGCGGTAGAAAAGGTCTTCCCTGAACTTGCCGCATCGCACCAATTCCGCAAGATCCTTGTTCGTAGCGCACACGATGCGCACGTTGATGGGGATATAGCGTTCCTGACCGATGCGCATGACGATTTTTTCCTCGAGCACGCGCAGAAGCTTGGCCTGCACCGAGGTGGGGATCTCGCCGATTTCGTCGAGGAAGAGGGTGCCGTTGTGCGCCATTTCGAAAAGGCCCACTTTGCCGCCTTTTTTCGCGCCGGTGAAGGCACCTTCGGCATAGCCGAAAAGCTCGCTTTCCAGAAGGGATTCAGGCAGGGCCGTACAGTTGATGCCCACGAAGGGGCCGTTCCTGAACGGGCTTGCCATATGTATGCCCTGCGCGAAGATCTCCTTGCCGGTTCCGGATTCCCCGTAGATGAAGATGGAAGAAGGGCTGTTGGCGTAAAGCTCCGCGTGTTCCACAAGGCTGCGCATCTCCGCGGAATGCCCTACCACGTCCTTGAGGGTATAGCGCGCCACATGCCCCTTGGCGTGCAGTTCCCTGCGCATTTTGTGTTCGAGGCTCTGGATATGGCTGGCATCCTGGATGATCACGCTGGCTCCGCAGTAGATATCGTTGCTGTAGGCTGGAATGATATTGCAGAGATACTGCTTTTTTTCGTACTTCTTGCTTTCTCCCGACCACGTGAGCTGTTGCTGTACCGCCTCGATGATGCCCGTATCCTGCAAAAAGGCGCAGATGCTTTTCATAGTGGATTCGCCGTTGGCAAACATCTTTTGGGCAGGCAGATTGTATTCCAGTACCTTGCCCTGTTCGTTCAGCGAGATGGCTCCGTCTTTCAGGGCGTTGAGCATGGTACGCACGCGGGCGTCTTTGGAACGTTCGCTGATGATGGCGTTGAGTATGCGGTCGGCTTCGTTCAGCACCTGTATCACGCCGTCCGCGGAAACCGTATGCAGTACGCCATGCAGTCCCAGTTTCTGTGCCCACTGCACAGCGTGGCCGCCGCCAACGAGCACCTTCATCCCCTTATCTTTCATCTCGTAACAGCCTTTTTCGATGTCGTCGGGATTGTTAACCCTATGGACGGTGAGGCTCACCCCAATGTGTGGGGCCACCGTAGCCATCTTAGAGATGTGGGAAGGAAAGGAAACCACGCCGATGTTCGTGTCGTACTGCTTCGCCTTGGTAAGAAATTCAATGGCATCACAGCATGTTATGGGTGTTTGTAGCGTGGGTACGAGGGGAAAAGCCTTTTTTATCGTGCTCCACACGCTGCCGCGGCTGACGATGACGGCGGCACCTTCCTCGATGACCCGTTTCGTGGCTACTATGCATTTGCTGGATTCCGTAGTGATGATTCGGACAGGCGAGGATATGGAGTGCCGGCAGAGCTCTATCTGTTCTGCCGCGCTGTTGTCGGAAACGATGGCGCAGATGAAGGGATGCTTAGGCATAGGGACACTCGGCGGAGATGAGGGAGCAGTTGGTGAATGGATGTATACAGGATACCTGAACACGCTAACTTTTCAACTGCCTAAGCAGAAACGACAAAGGAGGAGAAGCTCCCTAACGGAGCTTCTCCTCGCCGGATAGCTTTTATATGGTTTAGTAGTTCTTACCAGCGGCCTTGTAGTCGTCGAGAACCTGCTGGATGAGGGACGAGGGAACCTGCTTATCGAAGTCCTTCCAGATGGCTTTGCCGGCGTTCATGAATTCAGCGCGGGCTTCGGGGGAGAACTCGATTACGTCCACGCCCTGAGCACGCAGCTTTTCGATGAGCTTTTGTTCCCCGCTGTGGATGGCACTACGCTGGATCTTCTGGACTTCAGCGAATGCTTCTTCAAAAATCTTACGGTCTTCAGGAGACAGAGAATCCATGAATTTGGCGGAAGCCATGAACAGATGGGGGGTATAGAAGTGGCCGGAAAGCACAAGATGGGGGGCGACTTCGTGCAGGTTGGCGGCAATGGCGGAGTGGATGTCAACGTCCACGCCGTCCACGGTGCCCTGCTGAAGGGCAGTAAATGTTTCGC
Source organism: Bilophila sp. (assembly GCF_057864385.1). Lineage (NCBI taxonomy): Bacteria > Pseudomonadati > Thermodesulfobacteriota > Desulfovibrionia > Desulfovibrionales > Desulfovibrionaceae > Bilophila > Bilophila sp. Next base: position 9,823 of record NZ_DBMAFI010000073.1, read on the forward strand.
TCCAGGCCATGGGGGTGGGATTCATGCCGAAGGCCTTGGTCATACTGATATGAACTTTGGAAGCGGTGGCACGGATTTTCATGGACTTGGCTTCAGCCATAGTGTGGAATGGCTTGTTCATCCAGTAGAAACGGGTGCCGAGGGCGATCCAGCCCATGCCTTTGATGCCGATCTTTTCGAGGGAACAGCTCAGTTCCTTGCCAACCTTGCCATCGAGCAGAATATTGACGGCATCGTAGTCGGGCATAAGGTAGGGAAGGTCAAAGATCAGCAGTTTGGGATCGTAGATGGACAAGTTGGAAGGAGATTCCTGAGCAAACTGCAGCATGCCGAACTGCAGGCCCTGTACTACGGCTTCAAAGTTGCCGAAGGAGTAGTTGTCGAACACGTCGATACGGAAGCGGCCATTGGTCTTTTCTTCAATGGTCTTTTTGAACTGGCCGCGGATGAGGTCGGTGGTGGGGTGGCCAGTAGGCTGGGTGAGGGCGATCTTCACCACAGTGGGGGCAGCCTGTGCGTGGGCGGCAGGGAGCAGAAGGCTCAGAGCGGCGACGGAACAGAGCATGGCCTTAAACAGTTTCATAGAGATCCTCCTAGCAGTTTGTGAGAATGGCTTCCCAACGTTAAGGATTAGATGAGGCAGAGCGAGATCTGTGGGACAAAAGCGATGGTGAACAGCATGACCACGAGCGTGAGAATGTAGGGGATGCTCGCGATACTGAGGCGTTCGATGCTGATCTTGGCGATGGAGGCACCCACGAAGAGCGTCATGCCCACGGGAGGAGTCTGTCCCCCTACGGCGAAACTGGTGAGCATGATGATGCCGAAGTGTACGGGATCCACGCCAATGGCATTGACAACGGGCAGCAGAAGCGGAGTCACGATCATGATGATGGCAGCCGCTTCGAGGAAGGTGCCCAGAATGAGCAGCACGATGAGGATGAGCGTCATGATGACGACCTTGCTCGTGGAGATGCTCATGATGGTATCGAGCACGGCGGCGGAAAGGTTGTAGTACATCATGATCTGACCGAGTGCCGTGGCGGAGGCCACCACAAGGAAAATAGAGGCGTTAATGCGTACGGAGCTCTTGATGATCTCGAGGAACAGCCTCCTTGTCATGGAACGGGTGATGAACACTTCCACGAACAGGGCGTAAACCACGGCGATGGCACCGGCTTCGGTGGGGGTGGTGATGCCGCCGTAGATGCCGCCAAGAACGATGACGGGCACCATGATGGCCCACTTGGCTTCGTACAGGGCTTTGAACATTTCCGCGAATTTGGCACGGGCTACGGTCTTGCCGTATTTCCTGCGTACGCAGATGACGTAGCTTACCAGCATGAGGGCACATCCTATGAGGATACCGGGAACGATGGTGGCCACGAAGAGGTCGCTGATGGAAACGCCGGCGGTGGAGCCGAAAAGGATGAGCGGGATGCTGGGTGGGATCATGATGCCGAGACAGCCGGAGGTGGAGTTCACGGCTGTGGCGAACTCCTTGGGATAACCTTCCTTCTCCATAGCGGGGATCATGATGCCGCCCACGGCGGCTACCGTAGCGGCGGCGGAGCCGCTCAGGGCCCCATAGAAGAGGCTGGTGAGGATGGAGATGTGGGCCATGCCCCCCTTGATGTGGCCGACCAGACAGTGGGAAACGGCCAGTAGGGAGTTGGCGATGGTGCCTTTCTGCATAATGTCGCCAGCTATGATGAAGAGGGGGACGGCCAGCAGGGGGAAGGAGTCCAGCGCACTGTACATTTTTTGCGCGAGGAACACGGGGGGAAGGCCGCCCACCATCATGCCCATGAAGACAGCGGTGCCGATGGAAACGCCGATGGGCACGGTGAAGATGAGCAGGATAATGAGGGTGCCGAATGTGGTAAGAAGAACAGGATCCATGCTATTTCCTTTTATTATTCTATGTTAGACGTTCTTCGATATCTCATCGGCACAGCGCAGGATGGCTTGGATACCCATGAGGCCGAAGCCTACAGGCATGGCCATCCAGATAATCCAGGCTGGCAGATGCATGGCGGGGGTGAGCTGTTCGCTCCAGTGGATGTTGATGACGGACTCCATGCTGGCATAGACCATGATGGCGCTGAACACGAGGCATACGATGCAGGAGAAGCACTTGATGTACGCCTTCATGCGGGGGCCGGAAAAGTTGGAAAGGATGGAAAGCTCAAGGTGTGAGTCGGTGCGCATGGCGAAACTGCATCCGAAAAGCACGCTCCAGATGATGAGGTAACGGGCCAGTTCTTCCGTCCAGTCGAGGGAGTCATGAAGCACATAGCGGCAGAATACCTGAATGGAGATGACGAGGATCAGGAGCAACATGGCGAAGACGCTGACCCAGACTTCGATGGCGTTGATTGCTTTGCGGAAAAGGGAATCTGGCTTCATGGAACCTCCTGTTGGTATGCCCTCTGTCATGAGGGCTTTTTTATTCAGTCTTCCGTATATGGGCATCCGCAGGGCCATTCGAAACCAGATCAGGCAGGTCCTTCCAGAACCGCCACGAGGCGTATCGGGGAACCCGTGAAGCCGGCGAGCCTCAAGGGCAGAGCCGTACAGTGGAATCGTTTTCCTGCCAGAAGTTCGGAATGCACGATGCCTTCGATGATATGCACGCCATGGGAAAGAAAGGCGCAGTGGATCGGGCGTCCTTCTCCCCTGCGGTCGTCCACGGTGGGTCCGTTGACGCCCACAGCCACCGGGCTGAGCCGGATGATACGTTCCGCCGCGGCAGGAGTGATGAAGGGAGAATTGAAATATTCCTGCGTGTTGGAATACCAACCCGTGCCCGTATGGATCATGATGAAGGCGTTTCTCGGGATGGAATCGTATTTCTTCAGCTCGCGTTCCACGTCGCCAGCATCGATCTTGTGGAAGCAGGATGCGGCGGTGAAGTCGAGGAAGACGCCGGGCATGGAATACAGGGCAGAGAGATCTGCTTCATCAATGGGCTTCCCGCCGGGGACGAAATGCAGAGGCGCATCGATGTGCGTGCCCGTGTGATCGGTCATGCCGAACCACATCATCTGGTAGGGGGAATCGGGGCTGTGGCTGGCCACCGTGCGGAATTCCACAGGCGGATCACAAGGGGCAGGCGACGCCGGGGTGATGGGCTGGCTGAGATCGAGGATATGTGGGGTAGCCATAAGAGCCTCCTAGCAGGATAGTGCTGCGTTGATGACCGGCAACGGCATGAAGGGATGGAAGCTTTTCAAAGCTCCCATCCTTAATCATGCTAACTGGTTACCACTTGAAGGCAAAGAACTGCTGTGCACTGTACCTTTCCCCAGGGCGAAGAATGGGTGACGGCATAGAGGGGATGTTGATGGCGTTGGGATAGTTCTGCGGTTCGATGGCAAGGCCGGGGGCCGGGGCGAAGGGGGAGTCCAGCCCGCGGGAAGTGTAGAACGAGGCCATGTTATAGGCGTTGTACACCTGCAGGGCGCGGGCCGTGGTATGCAGGGTGTAGGAGCGGCCCAGTTCCGGGATGCTCACTTCGGCCACTTCGCGCAGGGTGCCGCCTTCGCCGTCCAGAGCCATGATGGGATTGTACACCGCACCCTGAGAGAGTTCTTCCATCAGCTTGGGGGTGCGCAGGTCGAACACGGATCCTTCCACGGGGATGAAGTTGCCGGTGGGGGTGCCTGTGGCATCTTTTTCCAGATAATATGAGGCGTTGACCTTTAGGTATTCGTTCATGATGTCACGGTTCTTGAAGCCGTTGAGGTTCAGATACACGTGAGAGGACATGTCGATGATGGTGGGGGCATCGGTGGTGGCTTCCCAGTTCATGTGGAAGCGGTTGTCGTCGTCGAGACGGTAGGTGACGGTCACGGAAGCGTTGCCGGGATAGCCTTCTTCACCATCGGGAGAGAGATACGTGAGCTTCAGTGTGGCGCCGGTGGCGCCGCTGTCGGCTTCGCCAGCCCACACGCGGCTGTCGAAGCCCACAAATCCGCCGTGCATGCTGCTGCCGGCGGGGCCGCTGGCGGACAGATTGTATGCCTTGCCGTCGATCTGAAACTGTGCGCCGGTGATGCGGCTGGCTGTGCGGCCGAGGAGGGCGCCGAGCCAAGGATTGAAGCGAGCATGGTAGGGCTCGAAGGTGTCGTACCCCACGCTCATGTTGTCCGTTCCGCCCTTGCCGTCGGGGATGCACAGGGCCTTAATGCGGCCGCCGAATTCAAGGAGCTCGGCCACCATACCGTTGGCGTTGGCCAAGCGGAACAGGTGGATCGGTTTACCATTGAGTTCACCAAAAACGCTTCTTTCAACTCGCTGCATGACAACCTCCAGAGTTCGTATGTTCGTGACGAGGGAATGTCTGGTTCAACAGTCGGAACACCGTTTGTGTTTTCTTCTTGCAAATTCTGTGTCAACGGGCACAGGCCCGAAGTATGGCCGCAAGAAGGCAGGGCTTTTAAAGTGGTTCTGTTATGCGCTTGGGAAGGGCGCTGGGCGGAGAAATGGTTTGTGAGGGTGTTGATAAACTAATGACTTCGCGACATTTATGTGCGATAAGATTACATGAACGAAAAACCGCCATGCCCTAAATGTCAATCAATAGAAGTCGTC
>NZ_DBMAFI010000074.1:0-14289 GCF_057864385.1 Bilophila sp.
CTGGCGGGCTCCATGACTGGGGGATTTTATTGGTTATCCCTTTTGAATTTCAAGAGATAAAGCATCAACCGTTTTCTATGACACAGCCAATTTTATTAAAAAATACATTGTTACAGTATGTTTTAAAAATTTCAAAGGCTCGTTATAGTATGTAGTTGTTTCATCTCCACAGCACGGTGAACATATGGCCTTTTCTCCAGCTTTCCCCTTGGTGGAGTTCATGGCTGAGGCATTTGGCTGGTTATCCTTTTGGAATTTCAAGGGAAAAAGCATCAGCCATTTTCTATGGCACAGCCTTGGAAAAGGTGGGAGGGTGATTAAAAAATATGTGTATTCAATAGGTTATTTACATAAAACGGCCACATCCTGCGGCAAGGCCCTTATGGGTTTTCCCTACGGCAGCGTCCTGACCACGACCTTCTGCATAGCCGCCCGTCCGAGGTTGTCCACAACACGCAGCATCTGCACCCCGTCGCCGGGATGCCAGACCAGCGGCTCGCCGGGCACGCCGCGCCCGATGAACCGATCCTTCACGAACCAAAACACGGCGCTGGCGTCCGCATCCGTGCCCGCAACGAGCGCGATGCCGCTCCGCTCCGGATCGGACAGCCGCCGCTGATATATGACTCCGTCCTTTGGGGTGATGATCCGGGGAGGGCGCCCGGCCTGTACGCCGGTTTCCGGGCCGCACTCCGGGCTGAAAGGCGGTGGCGGCGGCTTCACCACGCCCGCCCGCAGGAACAGCGCCTGCAAATCGGAAGGCCAGAATTCCCATACGCGTTCTTCCGTACGTCCCGGAACCGGACGGCAGGCGCGCAGCCCGGTTTCCGCATCAATGAGGATGGTGCGGAATACGCCCGATGAGCGCGTGGGGGAACGTCCGGGAATATACCACGTTTCGGTGGTGTCCCCGCACAGGGAGACATCGAGATCCCCGGTCGCCGTACATACGGTTTCGCGGGTAATGTTCAAGCCTTCCTGTTGGGCGGGAACAAGATCGCTGAACGGCCCCGTGTCGGAAGCCAGCGCCTGCGCGATGTCCGCAAACAAAGGAGCCGCCACATCGCCGCCCACAAGCAGCGGGTTCGGCGTATTGTCAAAATTCCCCACCCAGACCACCAGCACGTAGGGGCCGGCCACGCCCGCCGTCCATGCGTCGCGGAACCCGTTGGAAGTTCCGGTCTTGAAGCGCAGCGGGACGGGCCCTTGTTTCGACCTGACGAAATGGGCGTCATCCTCCAACATGCGCAGGGTCACGATGGCGGCTTCGGGCGACAGCAAAGGCACGGCGGAACCGGCCGGTTCCCCTTCATAGAGACGGGGGCGCCGCCACACGCCCTTGTTCGCCAGCATGGCATACAGGCCGCCAAGCTCACGCATGGAAACCTCCGCGCCGCCAAGCACGAGGCTGAGGCCGTAATGATCCGCGCTGAACGGAAGCTCCACCCCGGCGCGCAGCAGAAAACCGTAAAAATCCGGACGGAGCTGCGAGGCCAACAGGATCGCGGGCAGGTTGCGGCTGGCGCGCAGAGCTTCATGGGCTGGCAAGGGGCCGTGGAACACCCGGTCGAAATTCTCCGGGTCATAGCCGCCAAAACTGCGCGGCGAATCGGGAAGCAGCGTTTGCGGATGGATCAGCCCTTGATCCAGCGCCATGCCGTAAATGAAGGGCTTGAGCGTCGAGCCGGGCGAACGCCGGGCGCGGGTTCCGTCCACCTGCCCGGATATGGCGGCGTCAGAAAAACCGGCCGACCCCACGAGCCCCCGGATCTCCATGCTCGGCCAATGGATGAGCAGCGCCGCCGCATTGTTCAGGCCATAACGCCTTCCCCGTGCCGCGAATCCGGCAACGGCCCTCTCCATAAGCCGCTGCAACCCGCTGTCGATACAGGTGCGCACAGGCTCCCCGCCCCGCGACAACGGAAGCGTCTCGCTCGAAACGTGCGGAGCCCCGAACGGCAGCCGGGCCGGGCCATATACCCTGAGCGGCGGCAGCGCCCTCCCCAAGCCGGAACCCGACGCACCAAAAGAAGAAGCCAATCCCGGCCCACCGCCCGGATCGTCTTCGGCATCGGCAATCATCCACATCCGGGCGCGGGCGGCCTCGAAATCCGGGCCATTCAGCGGAGAACGCCTGATCGGATTCTGCGGCACGACGGCAAGGGCAAGGCTTTCAGTCCGGGTAAGGCGTCCGGGGGTGGTGCGGAAATAAATACGCGCCGCCGCGCCCACACCTTCAATGTTCCCGCCGTAAGGCGCAAGGTTGAAATACGCCTCAAGGATTTCCCCCTTGCCATAATGGTATTCATATTGAAGGGCACGGGCCATCTGCACGAACTTGCCCGAAAGCGTGGCTGTGGACAGGCCGAGCCGGAGCCGGGCCACCTGCATGGTGATTGTGGAGCCGCCCATACGCCGCGCTCCGCCGAGCATCCCCGCCGAAGCCCTGAGCAGGGACAGCGGATTGACGCCGGGGTGCCGGTAAAAATGCCGATCCTCATAAAGCAACACCGCCCGCACCATTTCGGGCGCGACCTCGTTCAGCCGGATGCGGACACGGTATTTCTCATATTCGGAAAGGCCCAGCCTGAGCAGGTTCCCATCCCGATCCAGCACCAGCGGCGAAAACGGCACGCCGTCCAGAAGCGGCGGCTTGGGGCTCAGGACAAGCCAGCCCCAAAACGCCACAATCGGCAGCAGCGCCAACACAAGGGCGAGAACGGCGGTTTTGCGCACATGAAATCCTTTGTGAGGCGCCTCCGGCGGCAAAGGGTCACTCCTTGGCCCTGTTTTTGGGAATCGCCCTACGTGCGGTGCCCGTAAAGTTTACGAGCCAGCCTAGCGGCCATGGCTTTGCCGCACCCCCGATTTGTCACCCGGCACCCTATCAACCATAATACAGTAGCTTAATATATAAAAATCGCCATATCCATAATGCCGTATCAAGCATCCCCAGCGACAGCGCCGCCCGGAATGCCGGATACCGCCCCCGACCGCTGCGCCGCCGGTTCCGCCGGGGTACGGGGGGCGGCTCGCCCACCGGGCGGGGTCAAGGGGCAGCGGGCCCCTTACCGCCAGAGGCTTCCTCAACCGTCACCTATACCGAGGACTCGTTTGGCAACGGGCCCCTGCCGCCGGAAGCGCCCTACTCGACGACCATGACCCCGCCCGCCGAATGCGCCTGAAGGCTGCGGTTGTACATCGCTTCGGCCTGCACGGGCGGAAGCGTGTACACGCCCTTGTTCACGGCGCGGATCTTGTAAGTGAATACGGAAGGCTCCACAGACAGATCCGAAAACACAACCATCCGATCCTCGCGGCGATCAACGGACTTGTAACCCGGTGCACCGTTTGGGTTTTGGCCCTTGACGTCAGAATTGAGCACCATTTCAAACCCGCCGGGCAACAGATCCGCAATAACCGCATCGGAAACGCCCCCTCCATGCGAACGTGCGGAAATGGACACCGTCACCACATCGCCCTGCTTCACCGCCGTCACGGGCCGCCCCTCGGCATCAAGGTATTCACGCGACACCTCAAGCCCCTGCGCCAAGGCTTCGGACGGCGGCTTACGGTCGAAACCCTGCGCCGAAACTTCCCAGTACAGGGGCTGGGAACCCGCGGGCATATCCAGCGCATACGCCGCACATCCCGGCGCGGAAAGCGTCAACATGCCTCCCAGATCCGCGGGCACGGGTTCCACGGGCTCGAACCCCGGCTGCATGGACGTGCAGCGCAAAGAGACGCCGGAAGGCATGCCCGCCGCGTCCCCCATGTCGAACAGGGCGCGGACGCCAAGGGATGCGGAAAGGGTCACATACCGCCCGCCATTCAGCACATCAAGCAGTTCCTGAGCCATTTCAGTGCGCTGCGTATCCAGCATATCAGGGAAGTGCCGGGCCAGAACCGACGCCCGCAGCGCCTGAACGCCCAACGCATCGAGATAGCCGCGAGCCTGAAAATCGGGGCCCGGAGCTTGGTAAAGCGCAACCAGATGACGCGCGTCGTCGTTCATGCGCATGATCGCGCAGCTTCCCGCCAACAGGGTGGAGGCCACGTCCTTCCGCCACTCAGGAAACCTGTCCTCAAGCTGCGAAACGAGCTGCTCCATCGCTTGCGTCGTGATGCGGCCTTCGCGGGTCAACACCCACAGCCCATAGGCTTGGGCGCGGCCTTCTTCCAGCGAATCCGGCACCCGATCCAGCGCATTCTCAAGCGCTCCGAAGACCTCGGCCAGCAAACCACCGGGCAGGGCTACCCCGGACTCCCGCATGGTCAGCAGGAAATCGGCGGCATAGGCCGTGACCAGCACGTCGGGCTCCCCGCCGGGCCAGAGGGACACGCCTCGCCAGCTCAGCGCCGACTGGATGCCCTGCACGGCCTCGTCCATGCGTTTCCGGGCGAGCTTGTGCGCCTCGTCCGGCGTCCTGCCCGCATCGGCAAGCAGTTCGGGCCGATCCATGAGCAGCGCGTAAGGCATGGCCCGACTGATGCGCTGTTCCGCACAAGTATACGGATAGGCGTCGAGATAGCGGATCAGCCCACACAGTGCGGGTAAGGGCAGCGCCGAAACAGACGCGGACCCCTTGGCTTCGTAGGGGTACAGCTCGCGCCCCGTCTTCAGAACCGTGGAGACGGAGGCCGACCCGACGCTTAAACTTTCGCGCAGGGGCGAAGCCGGGCGCACGGACAGCGTGGCGGAGCGGACAGTCCGGTTTCCGGCGGCATCGGCGACGGCAAAGCGCAGTTCCCCATTGCCGGGCACATCCCCGACCTTGACGCGGAACGGAACCACCTTTTCAGAACCCGCGCCTACGGCTATTTCGGCGGGCGGCGGGGAAACCACGCGGAGGGCCTCGTCAGGCGACAACGCCAGCGTAAAGGAAACGGGCTGTCCCGTATTATTGGCGACGGCAAGCGCGGCTTCGAATTCGTCACCAGGTGAAGCCAGAACCGGAAGCTGCGGCGTCAGAACCACCGGGCCGCGCACCGTGGCGTCGGTTTCGGCACGGCCCGCCGTATCCGGCGACGCCGCCACCGCCATGATGCGGACGCGGCCGTTGTAATAGCCGGGAACGGGGATGGTGACGGATGTTTCCGCCCCCACGTCCACGATGCCTGACCACCAGCTCAAAGGCGGTTCGGCCTTGCGCTTGAAAGGATTGTGGAGCCGCCCGCCGGACAAGGCCATATCGCCGCCGAAGGCCGGGATGCGGATCTGTCCGTGATCGGGCATGAGCAGATCGAACATCTGCCGCGTCTCCACTTCCAGCGCCCGATCGTTGAGCAGATAGCGCAGGGGATCGGGCGTTGCGAAGGCGGTGAGCTGAAGCACACCCTCATCCACGGCGAAAATCAACGCCTTCCCCGGATGGCGGGCGGACAGGGATACCGAGAGCGCGCCGCCGGGCAGCACCTGTTCCGGGGCCTTGAGGCTGAGCCCCATATCCCGCCGCGCCACATTCACGGTGAGCGGGGCCACCGCGTAACTGTGCGGCTGCATGAACACGTCGGGCGAGGACAGGGAACGGGCCAGCGACACGTTGACATAGGCGCGGCCCTCGAAATCCTTGGGAACCGCGATTTCCTGCACGCTGTTCCCGGCGCGGACACGGAACCAGCGGGAGGCCGCAACGCTGTCGTGCTCCAGCGTGATCAGGCCCATGCCGTCGTACGGCGAAGACAGGAACAACCGGATGGATTCGCCGGGCGCATAGTCCGCCTTGTCGATATGCAGGCGCAGGCTGCCGGAGGGCAATTCGTCCCGTCCGGCGAGGCGCAGGTCGTCGTTCCCCGCCACCGTGAAGGGCACGAGGGCCATGATCTGCCCGGAGGCGTTCCGCACGCTGAGCAGGAATTCGCCGGGCCTGTCCGTGGGCACATGCCACGCCAGGTTGCCGGACGCGTCGAAAGACAGCTTTGAGGAAGCGATTTCCCGGTCGACCGGGGTTTCATCGTAACGGTAACGCCCGTCTTTGTCCGTGACGAGGCTGGTCACGTACCGCCGCTCCGCCACGGAGAACGTCAGCACGCCGGGATCGGCGCGGCCGAGATCCGGGCCGAGCGCCACAAATTCCAGCGTGGATTCGCTGCCCTTGGGGATGAAGCCGAGATTGCCCCCGGCCCCGGTGGGACGGTAACCGAGCACAGCCTGAAGCGGGGAAACGAGGAAATCGCGCACGGCCGTCACGGAACGCCCGCCGCCCGGCTCAAAGCCTTCGACAAGAAGGCGGCAATGGAGGGTTCCGCCGCGCAGCCTTTCCAGCGGCAGCGGCAGCACGGCGCGGCCCTGCGCGTCGGTGCGGGTCTCGCCGAGATCCAGCGTCAGGGCCGACCCCCGATAGGGCATGGCATCGTGAAACGTGAAATCCTCATAGCCGGGGAAAGACAGCGATGCGGGCCGCACCGAAAGCTGACCGCGCAGGCGGCGATCCACGGCGGGCAGGCCATACAGGTTCTTGAGGGCCGCGTCCGCCGAGGCATGAGATGCGTTGAGCCAGCCCTTGCCGGGAGCGGGGCTGACCGTTGCGGACAGGCTCATGGTGTCGGGCTGGAATTCCTCCACCCGCACGGCCCCGGAACCGAGCACGACCGCAAAGCCGTCGGCATTGGGCGTCTGCACGTCGAGGCGATAGCGGCCCGTGGGCGCGCCTTCGGGGACGGCCCAGCTCAGCTCGGCAAGGCCATCGGCCCCGACGACGAATTGCCGCCGCAGGATCGTCCGTTCCGAGGGATCGGACAGTTCCGCGAAGAAGGGCATGTCGGACGGCAACGCCTTCCAGTCGCCCCGGCGCATAAGCATGCCGAAACGCAGCGTTTCTCCGGGCCGGAAGATGCCGCGCTCGCTGAACACATAGGCGTTGATGCCGTCGGCGCTGCTGGCCTGCCCCTGCGTGGGGAAGCGCGAATAGTCCACGACGCGGGAATAATCGTCGAGCGGCAGCCATGCCGTATCCTCGTCCGCGCCGCGCTTCACCGAAACGGTCACGGCGACGGGCCGCTTTTCGCGGTTCAGGCCGGATACGGAGGGCAAGGCCGCCCTGCCCCCGGCGTCGGTCACGGCTTCGGCCACGGGCAGGCCGTTGGTTCCGAGGATATGCACCGCTGCGCCGGATATGGGGTTGCCCTCCGACAGCGAGCACACGAAGACGTCGCGGCTTCCATCGGCGTTCTTCTTCACAATCATCCCAAGATCCGTCACCAGCAGGAAACGGCTGGCGGAGGCGACTTCCCTGCCGCCGTCCATGCCCGCCAGTTCAATGCGCATGAGCCCGCGCCCATCCTTGAACAAAGGGGCCACGTCGAGCACCGTAAACTGCGGCATGCCCGGATCGGTGCGCTTGAGCGCGATGACGCCTTCCTGTACGTCGCTGAGGGCGTCGAACGGGATGTCCGCATTGGCAAACGGCTGCGGCTGCGTGGCAAGGAAGCCGAGGTAGGGCTTGAGGACGCGCGAAGCCCTCCAGCGGATGGCGGTCAGGCCGCTGGAGTGGAGATCCAGCTTGCGCTCGCCGCCGAGGGCAAGCACGTTGCCGGGCTGGAGGAAATCAAGTTCCGGATGGAACGGCGCGGCATGGAAGACTTCCCGCCACGGCCGAGCCAGAGGAAAGGCGGGGCTTGGCCCGAACCCTTGGGCAAGGCTCAGGAAAAGGTAGCTGCCAGACGGTACGGACACCTTGAAGCGCAACGTGCCCGCAGGCTGGTCGGCGGGCTGGAGCGGCTCGATCTCCACGGGCTTGGCACGGTTGAGGACTGCTTCGTCAATGACCGGGGCCTTGTTCCACGGGGTGGGCTCTACGGCCCCTTCCTCAAGCGCGCGGGGCAACTGGAGGGCGGTGAGCGCCTTGGCAAAGGCGTCGGGCCGCACAAGCAGGCTCGTCTCGACGGTAAGATGGTACTCCCCGGCAAGCGAGGCGTCGCGGGACGTATCAAGTGAGGCGCTCTTGATGCGGAACAGGGAGGAGGTTCCCGGAACCGTCACCTGCTGGCGGGCCTCCGCCTTGCCCTTGGGAACCTTCCAGTGCGTGCCGTCGCGCCGGACTTCCGCAGCCACGCCGGGCAGCGAGAGCGTCACCGCAGCGGACGTCTTGGCAAGGCTCAAAATCCGCGACTTGATGAGGCACGTCCCGTTTTCTCCCCAGACGAACTCAGGCTTGGCAAGCATAAGGCCCTTGCCGGAAACCTTCAGCGCGGCGTCACGCTGCACCGTCCGGCGATCCGGCGGCGTGGTGAACTTTACATCAAACGAAACGGCCCGCTCGCCGTTCAGGTCGGGATCAATCCACAGCCTGCCTTCCACCTTGAGCGCGGCAAGCGGCGGCGTGGAAAAGGAAAGGCTTGGCGAAGCCAGCTTCATGCGCGACGGCAACGGCACCTTCGCCAGAGAAAGCGTATAGGCCGTGGATTCCGGCCACGGGTTCTTCGGGCGGAACTCCATCGTATCCCCGCCCGCCCACCGCCATTCGCCGGGAATGTCGGGCGAAAGCCGGACGCCGGAGACAGCCGCGCCATCCTGCCCCGGAGCGGCGGCGCACCGTACCCCCCAGTCATCGCCGTAAGCTTTCTTACACACAGCTTCGTCAGGCGCGAAGGACACCCGCAATGGCTCCCCGCCCTCAAGGGGCGCGGCCACGACAGCCCGGACAAAGGCCGGAGCCTGATCCGATGCGGCCCAAACGGGCACGGATACGCAGCACAGCAGCAAAAAAAGAATCAGGGCAATACGGTGGCGCATAGCATTCCCCTACGTAGTTTTTTGTGATCATAGAGAAAGTTGGCCAACCAGACAAGGATTTCCGCCGTCCCTCCCCTTCCCGGAGAACCCTGCCCCTCGAAATCCCGCATGTACCCAAACCTTGCCAACACACTTCACGCCTTGGCTCGAACTTTTTGGGTTGTGCCATAGGAAATGGCTGATGCCTTGTTTTAAGGCTGTGCCATAGGAAACGGTTCTTGTTTCTTGAAATCCCAACGGAATGCACAAGAAAAAGCCTCAGCCATGAAACCCGCCAGCGAAAAGACTGGAGAAAACAGAAAATTGGAGAAAAAGGCCGTATTCCCAGCATATTGTGGAGATGAAACAGCCACATCCCCATGACAGGGCCACTTTTTCCAGCCCACAATGCGGAAAGGCGAGGAGCCCCCCCGCCTTCTCCCGCTCCATACCCTATCCTTGAAAGATGCCCCAAAGCCACGGACAGGGTTCAATACGTTCAAAAACCTTTGGAGAGAGGGGTGGGAGGAATCTTTCATCAGAGAAGCCCTCCCCATGCTTTCTGCCGCCTTCCCCAGCCCGCTACGCCTTTTTCGCCATGACGTTGCGCCCGGCGATCATGCCGAACACGCAGCAGTCGAGAATGGCGCAGCCGCCGAGACGCATGGCCCCGTGGACGCCAGAGGCAGCCTCGCCCGCCGCGTAAAGGCCGGGAATGGGCTCGTCGTCGAGCACCCCCACCACTTCAGCCTTGGGCGTGATGAGCGCCCCCGCAAGGCTGTAGGTCAGGTTCGGCTTCACCATCACCGCATAATACGGCGGCTTGTCCACCCTGTTGTTCTTGGTCTTGGAGAAGTCAGCCCTGAAAACCGTATCTTCGCCCTTCTCCGCCATCGCGTTGTATTCCTCAACGGTCGCCTTGAGCGCGTCCAGCGGGATCTTGTAATGTTCCGCCAAAGCTTCAAGGCTGTCATGCTTGGTCACATAGCCCGCACCGGCGTTCTTTTCCATGCGGTGCTTGTTCTCCACCAGTTCATAGGCATCGCCGTCAAGGATGGACAAGGGCATCCGCCGCCCGTTGGAGGCCAATACCTCGCTCGCGGCGTGGAAGACAGCCACACGATCCGCGCTTTCGCTCACGAACCGCCTGCCCGTGGCGGGATCGATCATCATGCCCAGTGGCTGCTCATCCGTACACGGGAAGGCCGGGCGGTACAGCGTGCCGTTGATCATGCGGGCCCCGGCCGCGGCTAGCATACGATACCCGGAGGCCGTCGCGCCGGGATGCTCGGTCGTGAACGCGCCCTCGAACTGCGGCAGTTCCTGCGACCGGAAGGCGCGATCCGCCTCAAAGCCGCCCGTACAGCAGATTACGCCCCGTTTCGCCCGGTAACGCACGGGCTTTCCACCCTTGTTCTCAAGATCGTCCGATTCGAGCTGCGTATTAAAATGGTAATCCGTACGCGCCGCAACACCTTCTACCCGTCCGCCGCGACTGAACAGCAGCCGGTCGGCCTTGCAGCACAGGATGATCCGGCCGCCCATCTTGAGGTAGCTTTCGCGCAGGGGGGCCAGCAGGCCCGTCGCGCCGTTGTAGTCGGGCTGAAGCAGGCGCCTGGCGGTCATACCGCCGGGCATCATCACGGTATCCTTGAATTTCGCACCGTGCTTGACGATAAAATCGAATGCCTCGACACCGTTGTCCACAAGGGTTTTCGTCAGCTCGGCATGGCAGAAGCCTTTCCCGGCCTTGAGCAGATCCTTGAGCATGGCATCAGGGGAATCTTCAATGCCTTTCGCCTTTTGGAGCGGGCTGCCGGGCACGGAGATGGTTCCGTTGCTGATGGCCGTGGAACCGCCGATCATGCCCATTTTTTCGAGCAGAACCACGCGCTTGGCCCCGCTCTCAAGCGCCGACAGGCCCGCCACGAACGCGGCAAGGCCGCTGCCGATGACGATGACGTCGAAGGTCTCTGTCCAGCCGGCCTCCTTGATTTTCCGGGGCTTGGCGAGGGCCGGAGCCGCCGCAAGGCCGCACAGGGCCGCTGCGCCCGCCTGGATAAAAGCTCTGCGTGTTTTCATAATGACCTCCGAACAGCATTTTCCAACGCTCTAGAAAGAATAACCACGGGTGTCAACAGAAAGCGCGCGTCCGAAAGCGGCCTTGCCGGGCGCGCCGGAGCGCATTCGAGCCCCCCCAAGGGCAACGGCACGCTCCGGGCATCAAAAGATGTTCCGCCGCACCGCCCCGTACATGCCTGACGGCGGCATAGGCCGCGAGGCATAGCCGCGCAGGATGGGCCGCACTCCCATACGTGCCGGACGACTGTGGGAACGGGGCAGGTCTTTACAAACGCCCTGACACTATCCCATACGTACCGGACGTTGGGGACTCCCTCTCTGCGGCAGAGGGGAAGCATCTGTGCCGTCCCTCACATGCCGGAATACGGTATGCTGCAAGAAAAGGGGGGGCCATCCGGCCAGCACCGTCCCGCATATGCCGGAAAGCGGAACGGGCAAGCAGCCCAATGCTTCCGACAGCCAGTACCGCCCCACATGCCGGACAGCCAGCACTTTTGACAAAGGCCCTGTCATGGCATTTGATTGATGCCATTTTAGGCCGTGTCGTCATTTTATACGTAACTATTTTTAATTATTAAAAATATTTTTACGACTTAAAAAGCAGTTAAATAGTTTCAACAGATTATATCTGATTGACGACACGACCTAGGCGTATTGATTTCGTTGTCTTTGAAGGCAGTTGCGGCGGGCCCAACGCCGGAAAACGCTTTCTTCAGCATCCATCAGATGGAGGATCAACATTTTGCTATGGCAGAACCTTGACCAAAAGAGAGCCGGGTTTCGACATTTCCGGCATTCCGCAGTAGAACCGCTCCCGGCGGCACTCCCAAAGCCAAAGAGGAACCCTCTGGCCGGGCGCAAATCAGATACGTGGGCTATTTTCCGTTGCCCCCGGTGGGGAGTTTAGACCCTGATCGGGCACCCACCCTCAAGGATCCTGAGTTGTTTTGAATTTCAGTGCGGCAGTCCTGCACGGGCGGGGGCCCGCAGCCATGCCGTTCCCACTGCCAGTCTGGAACAGCGCCCTCCGTGGCGGCAGGGGGCCCGCATCCCCTATATGGAACGGCCCTAGGCCGTGCCTTCAATCAGATATAATCTATTGAAATTATTTAACTGCTTTTCAAGTTACAAAAAAATTGTTCTTAATAATTTCAAATAGTTACATGAAAAATAATGATACACCCTAGTGACTGAACAGGGAAGTCCCGACAAGGAAGGCCAGCATCACCCAAATAGAAGGCCCCCAAGAATACAGGGCCATGACTTCGCAATTCAGGGCCTGCATCATCCGTATGGAGCGGCCCCTGCCAGAACCCAACCTCGCCAAGGAACGACCGATGCGCAAACTGATCTTCTGCCTCTGCTGCCTGCTCTGGGCCATCCCTGCCCGTGCCGACGATCTCGAATTGGATCTCGAATGCCTCCAAGAAGCCTACCCCGGATTCATCACGGGCACGGAAACCGACGGTAATGGGCTGGTGTGGTTCCTCACCAAGAGCGGCGGACGCCTCCTCTATGATGACGGGAAAAGGAAAAGCCACGCGGAACTGCTGGAAAACGCGGACATTGAGGATGCCATGCGCCAGCCTTACCCGCTGGAGCCTGAGCGCCCGGATCTTGCGCCCGATGAGGAGCCGGGGCGCATCCGCTGTTATCCGCTGCTCAAGGCTTTGTACGGGGCGGATCAGCGCTCCGTGGAACGGGGGATCGTCCGTACCCTGTTCGGCGGCAAGATCAAGGTGTGCCTTGCCGCCCCCGCCGCCGAAGCGTTCCGGCGCATCGACGCGGCGTGGAGACTCCGGCCGACCGATCCCGATCTGGACAGCTATTTTTCGCCCATCTACGGCTACTTCTGGCGCGCCATCGCCAAAACGAACCGTTTAAGCCCGCACAGTTTCGGGATCGCGGTGGATCTCAATCCCGACAAGGGCCCGTATTGGCAATGGAGCAAACTCCGCCCGCACCCCCTGCAAAAGGCCTATCCCTCCGCCATCATTTCGCTCTTTGAGGACAATGGGTTCATCTGGGGCGGAAAGTGGGAGCATTTCGACCTCATGCACTTCGAGTACCGCCCTGAATTGATCATCAAGGCGAAGAAACTACGGGCAAAGGCGAACGGAGGGAAATCCGAAGGCGCATCGTAACACGGCGGCGCAAACGGCGGCCCTGTACTGCCCATGCCTGAGGCATGGAAAAAACCGCTGCCACGAAAGCGGGCGTTTACTTTTCTTTTGGCTATCTCATAGGAAACGGTTGGTGTTTTCCCCAGATGGAGGCTTCCGGTTTGTGCTGGGCACACATGCCTTCAATCCCGCCGTCCACAAGGCGAGCGAAAAGCCTTCCGTTTGCGTGGGTTCGCAGGTACACGGCGTTCAAACTCAAGTATGCGAAGCAGGCTTTCCGTTTCATGGGGTACGGGAGCGGCCTTTTCAAACCCCTTGCCGCATTCCTTATTCAGGGGACGGCAAGGGTTATTTTCCATTCCCCCGCAAATGCCAATCCGCTCCTTATCCAAGCAGTTCGTTATCTATTCCTTTAAAAATAAGGCTGTGCCATAGAAAATGGTTGACGCCTTATTTCTCAAAAATGCCAAAGGAATGACCAATAAAATGCCCCAACCATCAAGCCCATCAACGGAAAAATGAGAGAGAGTGTGTCTCTCTCACGTATTCAACCAATACGACTAATACGAACAATTTTTATTTAATTTATTATAATTATAGAAAAATTCCTGAACCCAACTCCGACAGGGTTTACTGGCTTTTCACTTCAGTTCATTATCCGTTTTTTTATCCATTTTTCTCCAGTCGCCTTTCATTTCCCCAAAAATATACAGTAGCTATCGAGAACAAAAATTTTTCCGAAAAAATTTCACTTTTTTCTGATGTGTTCCTTTTTGTTCTCCGTACAGAACTTCCTCTAGCCATGTGCCCCACATGGTCGGCAGGAGCTTTTTTCATATGCAGCCACGTCCTTCTTTCTCCGGTTCCAGACGTCCTCCCACGCATACATGCGCCTCCACTGGCCGCGCCGTACTCCGGACAGACTCCGGAAGCCTCCCCCGGTGCTGCCCTTGCAGTTATGCGTGATGCCAATTCGTCAACTCGCCTCAAGAGGACATTCCATTGAGGAAATAACGCCAAGCCCCAAAAAACAAGGCTGTGCCCTAGAAAATGGTTGATGCTTTATTTCTTGAAATTCCAAAGGAATAACCAGAAAAACGCCTCAGCTATGGATTCAGCCAAAGGGAAAACTGGAGAAAAAGACTGTCTTTTCAACCTGCTGTGGAGATAAACAACTACACACTATGACAGAGCCAAAAACAAAAAAGCCGTCGAACGGCAACTCAACGGCTTCTTGCAGAACTAAGTTATTACGCACATGCGGGAAACGCCGCTGAATGACCGAAAGGAAGCCGGAAATCCGTGTCGTTCAGTGGGAGAAATCCTGAAAGGCATGGGCGCGACGTTCCGTAGGGAAAGCGTCTTCAGTGC
>NZ_DBMAFI010000075.1:0-14195 GCF_057864385.1 Bilophila sp.
GATTCGATAAGGGCGAAAGTCTTGGGAGGGAGAGGGGTGGGGTTTGGGGAGGGGGGAGGGAACCTTTCTTTAGAAAGGTTCCCTCCCCCCTCCCCAATTATTCTACCCCAACCCATTAACGGGCTTCATACTTCCCGTCGGGGAGCAGGGTGATCTGGCCGGCCTTGTTCAGCGGCACGCCGATCCATGTCATGGTTTCGCCGGCCTTGTTGGTGACTTTGACGTCCCAGGCTTCGGCCTTTTCGGTGCGGCTGACCTCTATGTCCACCTTGTCGCCGTTGGGGAGGGTTTCCTGCTTCAACAGGTTTTCTTCCCAATCATTGGCGTTGGTGGGAGAGAGGTACAGCGTATAAATGTCGTACTGGGCACCGTTAAAAATGTTGATTTTCTTGTCCAAGGCAAGGGCATTCCCGGCCATGCCGAGCGATGCGGCGAGCGCAAGAGCGACGATGAGGCGTTTCATGGCGTTTCTCCTCTTCCTCCGGGCAGGTTGTACCGACCGCTTCCTGAAAAGGGCCGCAGCCCCGGACTCTGCTGCGCCCCTCAGATGCAGGAACGTAATCCATACGTTCAGGGTACGATGAGGGGAAAATGATGCCATGATAATCAATAGGCTGCCGGAATGATTCTACTCCACGCCTACCTTGGGGCAGAACGAAGCCATCTCGCACTCGTCACACAGGGGCTTCCGCGCATCGCAGACATGGCGGCCGAACCAGACCATCCGATGGTTGACGTTGCCCCATTCGGATTGCGGGAACAGCTTGATCAGATCCTTTTCGATGTCCACGGGATCGGTATGCTTGGTGAGCCCAAGTCGCCCGGAGATGCGCTTGACGTGCGTGTCCACGGCAAGGCCCTCGTTGATGCCGAATCCGCCCCACAGGACCACATTGGCCGTCTTGCGGGCCACGCCGGGAAGCTTGATGAGATCCTTCATGGTGTTGGGCGTTTTCCCGTTGAACTCCTTCACGACGATCTGCGCGGCGGCGATGAGGTGTTTCGCCTTGCTGTGATAGAAGCCGACGGAGTGGATGACTTCCTCAAGTTCGGGGATGGTGGCTTGGGCGAGGGCCGCCGGATCGGGCCAGCGGCAGAAAAGTTCGGGCGTAACCTGATTCACGCGCCTGTCCGTGCATTGCGCGGCAAGCACCGTGGCGACGAGCAGCTCCCACGGGTTTTCGGCTATAAGGTGGGTTTCCAGATCGGGATAGCGTTCGGCGAGCAGTTCAAGGACTTTTGCAGCCCGTTGTTTGTCTGTCATGGTCATTTCCTTCATTCGGGGTGGCGCGCCGCAAGGGGCGCGGCAACGTGTCCCGGACGGATATCCCGCCCGGAACGCCGGAAACAAAACCATAAGATCGGGATGCCGAAAAGCCAAGCGGCGGGGCCATGCCGGGGGCCGGTGAGTGAAGAGACCTCCCGCCCATGCGGGAGTGCTGTTCACTCACCGGGTGCTTACATAAGCGTTTCGATTTCGTCGAATTCGGGGGAAACGAAGATGACCGGCTCAGGGCCCTGTTCCACAGGGGCCTGCATGGTGGGCTTTTCGGTTTCATAAAGGGGTTCGCACACTTCAACGATGGTTTCCAGTTCGTCGAATTCTGGCGAGGTGTAGGTAACGGTATCCAGCCTGCACCGCGTGCCGCCCTCAACCATGACATCGGAAACAGTGCTTCCATAGGCAGACATGGCTCTCCTCCAGAGAAAAGGGTTATAAAACAGTTACCTTTATATATTTGATAGCCCCCCATGCCGTAGGCGTCAACCTGTTCTGTTCAATCAAACAACAAAAAATTTTCTCAAAAAGGCCCGTGATCGGGCTGGGCGGCTCGATTGCCAGAACGGTGTGAAACGGCTATCGTTTCTGCCCAACGCACTGTGAAGGGAGGGGATATGGCGCTTCTCGTCTATATGACGGCGGTTTCGGCGGACGAGGCGGAACGCATCGCCGGGGATCTGGTGGAAAACGGCCTTGCGGCCTGCGTAAACATCATGGCCCCGATCCGCTCGGTCTATTCGTGGAAGGGAGAACTTTGCCGTTCCGAAGAGATCCCCTTCATCGCCAAGACGGACGACGATCGTTTTGAAGCGCTGGCCGTCCGGGTGCGTGCCTTGCACAGCTATGAGACCCCCTGCATCGTGGCCCTGCCCGTGACACGGGGGGACGCGGATTTTCTCGCCTGGATCACCCAATCAACACACCCGGAGGAATAATGTCCATTTATGTCGCCGGTTCGCTGGCTTTCGACCGCATCATGTCCTTTAACGGCGCGTTCGCCGACCACATCCTTGCCGACAAGCTGCATATTTTGAACGTGAGCTTCCTCATCGACGGGCTGGTGGAAAAACGCGGCGGCTGCGCGGGGAACATCGCCTACACGCTGGCGCTGATGGGCGAAAAGCCGCTTATCCTCGCCACGGCGGGCAGGAACTTTTCCGAATACGGCGCGTTCCTCGAATCGAAAGGGATTTCGCTCGAAGGCGTCCGCATCATGAAGGATGAGTTTACCGCGAGCTGCACGCTGATTACCGACAAGAACAACAACCAGATCAACGGGTTCCATCCCGCCGCGATGGGGTTCCCGTGCGAGTACGCGTTCCCGCACGCCGACGCTTCCGCCGACTGGGGCATCGTATCCCCCAGCAACCTTGACGACATGAAGGTGCTTCCCCGTTTGTTCCGCGAAAAGGGCATCCGGTACATCTACGATCCCGGCCAGCAGATCCCGGCGCTTTCCGGCGACGATCTGCTTGACGCCATCACCGGTTCGGCCCTGCTCGTGACCAACGACTATGAGTTGGAGATGATCTGCAAGGCCACGCGGCGTACCCGCGCCGAGCTGCGCGCCCTGACCGGCGGCGTGATCACCACGCTCGGTGAACAGGGTTCGGTCATCAACAATGGCGAAGGGGGAACCGTGGGCATCGCCGCGCCCAAAACCGTGGCCGACCCCACCGGTGCGGGCGACTCGTTCCGCTCCGGCCTGCTCAAGGGCCTCCTGCACGGCCTCGACGTGCCCGCTTCCGCCCGGCTCGGCGCGACGTGCGCCAGCTACTGCATCGAACATCAGGGCACGCAGGAGCATGTGTTTACCTATGAGGATTTCGCCGCCCGCCACCGCGCCGCGTTCCACGAGGAACCGGGCGTGAAGTGGTAGGCACAGGGGGAGAGGGCCTTTCCGAAGGGCGGGGAGGCTCCTTTGTCCCGCAGCCTTCTTTGAGGGCAGGCTGGGGGGCCCTCCGGGGCTCCCTGCAACACAGCTCAACCTCTAAATAAGGGATTGCGCCCCTCCGGGGGCTCACCTGCCCCGCAGAGCCTTCCCCTGCCGCTTTCGGAGGGATAGGCCGGCGGGTGTCTATGCGGCGTTTGGAAAACAGGTGGTTTGCTTGACGGCGAAACGGCGTGATCCGTTTCGGCATTTCTGAGTGGAGACAGCAGATGTTCAAAATCATTATTCCCATTTTGGTCATCGCGTTGGCGGCCTTTGTCGGCATGAACGCCAAGGGCGGGCTTATCCGGGGCGTGGCCGACGGCATGTTGGTATCGCCCGCCCGTCCCGCCGTGGCTGTGAAGCCCGCCGCCGATTTTGCCTCCGTCGACGCCCGGCGCGTGGATCTTTCGCCTTCGGTACAGAACGGCATGCTTCAGGCTACCTCGGTACAGGCCGTGTATGCCCTGTACAGCCGCCCGCAGGCTCCGGCGCACCTTGTCGCGCTCCTGGCGGTTTCCCAGAACGGCGAAACATGGCCCGTGGAACCGGAACCCGGTTTCCCCCCGATCAGGCACAGGAAGCAGGACATCAACGGTTTTTCCGGGTTTGCGGATACCTATGTTTTGGGCTCGAAGGATGACCCGTGGGCTTCCGACGAGCCGGGACTGTGGGAGAACGGCAGCCTCGTCCGCCGCTTTACCTTTGTCCTGTGGTTCTACAAGGCCAAGCTCATCGTCGAATACCGCGAGCCCCTCCCCGCGCCTTCCGATATGCCGCTTGAGGACAATATCCCCCTGCTGGCGGCTTTCGAGGCAAGGGCATTGGAAGCCTTCCAATTGCTGAACGGCGATTCCAAAAACGGCGGGGTGGAACTTCCCCGGCCCAAGGAAAAGCTCCCCTATCCGCCTGCGGGCATCAATCGGCAGGCGCTCACCGATTTTATCGGCACGCTCTGGGATATGAAGAAATAGGGGCCCGGCCCAAATCTTGCGGCAACAGCGGGTGACGCGGGAAAACGGCACGCCGGCCGCCATGCGGTAAGCCGAACCCCTCAAGGGGCGGCGGAACCGCTTGCGTGTCTTGGGGAAAACCCGGCTGCCACAGCCGTCGTCGGCGGGGTGGATACGGACAACCGGGGCATGGACGGCGAAAACGGCTACCCGGAGGCGTCGGCAAAGGAAGCGGCCTCCCGCATCGGTAGGGGGCTGGGGATGAAAAGCTCCCCTATCCGCCTGCGGGCATCAATCGGCAGGCGCTCACCGATTTTATCGGCACGCTCTGGGATATGAAGAAATAGGGGCCCGGCCCAAACCTTGCGGCAACAGCGGGTGACGCGGGAAAACGGCACACCGACCGCCGTGCGGAAAGCCGAACCCCTCAAGGGGCGGCGGAACCGCTTGCTTGGGAAAATCCGGCTGCCACAGCCGCCATCGGCGGGGTGGACACGGACAACCGGGGCATGGGCGGCGAACCGGCTACCCGGAGGTGTCGGCAAAGGAAGCGGCCTCCCGCATCGGCAGGGGGCGGGGGATGAAAAGCTCCCCTATCCGCCTGCGGGCATCAACCGGTAGGCGCTCACCGATTTTATCGGCACGCTCTGGGATATGAAGAGGGCCCGGCCCAAACCTTGCGGCAACAGCGGGTGAAGCGGGAAAACGGCACACCGGCCGCCGTGCGGAAAGCCGAACGCCTCAAGGGGCGGCGGAACCGCTTGCGTGCTTGGGAAAAATCCGGCTGCCACAGCCGCCATCGGTGAGGTGGATACGGACAACCGGGGCATGGGCGGCGAACCGGCTACCCGGAGGCGTCGGCAAAGGAAGCGGCCTCCCGCATTGGTAGGGGGCTGGGGATGAAAAGCTCTCCTATCCGCCTGCGGGCATCAACCGGCAGGCGCTCACCGATTTTATCGGCACGCTCTGGGATATGAAGAAATAGGGGCCCGGCAAATCTTACGGCAACAGCGGGTGACGCGGGAAAACGGCACGCTGGCCGCCATGCGGTAAGCCGAACGCCTCAAGGGGCGGCGGAAGCGCTTGCTTGGGAAAAATCCGGCTGCCACAGCTGGCATCGGCGGGATGGACACGGACAACCGGTGCATGGGCGGCGAACCGTCTACCCGGAGGCGTCGGCAAAGGAGGCGGCCTCCCGCACCGGCAGGGAACGGGGGATGATGCCTGACAAGCAGACTGAGCATGGTGGGCCGACGGGCAGGAGGATTCGAGCTGGAATGACCGAGATACAAAAAAGGACTCTTATCGGGTGCGCATGTGCTGTGTCATGCGAAACCCTTTTTGGCCTTAGCTATTTATTTACAAAGAAAATAACATCGGACGTCGATGCTGTGACGTTGCTGGGGTGGCGCTTTTTACTGGCGTTCATCATGATGAATATTTTATTGGCTACAGGATATATAAATATAAACATAAAGAAGAAACATTTGCCATCGTTGCTAAAGATAGCCTTTCTTCAGCCGATAGCCTATTTTACATGTGAGACGTTTGGAATACAGATGACGACGGCTTCAGAGAGCGGGGCCATAATTGCGAGTATCCCAATAGCCTCACTCGCCGCATCAATCCTTTTTCTGCACAAAAAACCGACAAGGTTTCAAACTTTCGGCATTTGTTTAACGGTTCTTGGGGTGGTCGTTTGTGTAATTGCAAAGGGATTCGAGTCTTCTTTCAACGGGATCGGCTATATAATGCTATGTATGGCCGTATTGTCTTACAGCTTGTACTGCGTTTCTGCTGAAAAAGCATATGCAATAACAAATATTGAAAAGACATATGCCATGATCGCGTGCGGAGCCTGCTTTTTTACTACTATGGCGATAGGAAGGAGCATAGCCGCAGGTACTGCCGTTGATTGGTTCATGCTGCCGTTTCAAAATACGGAATTCCTGTTTTCCGTTATATATCTTGGGATCGCATCTTCCGTCCTGTCTTTTTTATTGTTCAATATGTCAATATCATATATTGGAACGAGTAAAGCCTCATCGTTTGTGGGCATATCAACGGCAGTATCCATATTGGCCGGCGTTTTTGTGCTTGATGAAGATTTTTCAGCTATGCAATGTTATGGGACGCTCATAATACTGCTCGGCGTCTATATAGCAAATATGAAAAACAGGCTTTTGGAACGTTAGTTTTGGCTGTGTTATAGAAAGTGGTTGATGCTTTTTTCTTTGAAGATCTAAAGGGATAACATGCAAAATGCCTTAACCGTGGATCCCGCCAAGGGGAAAACCGGAGAAAAAGGCTGTATTTTTACCTCACTGTGGAGATGAAACAACCACAAACTATAACAGAGCCTTAGTTTTTTACCTTGGCTGTGCCATAGAAAATGGCTGATGCCTCTCTCCTTGGAGTTCCAAGCATAACCAACAAAATGCCTTAGTCATGGATTCCGTTAAGGGAAAAACAGGATAAAAGGCTGTATTTTCAGTATGCAGTGGTGATGAAGCAACTAATGCCCTGACAGGGGCCTTGCCTTTACAGAGGCATACCCGCAAGAAAACGGTTTCGCATCGGGCACCTTCGATGCGAAACCGTTTTCTTGCAGGGAACGCCTTTTCTTGTGAAACGCCCTACCAGCGGCGGAACCTGCGCGGCTCTGGCGGGAACGCGCGGGAGCCGCAGCCTTGGCGGAGCATTTTTTCGGCGATGGCGGGGGCGTTGCGGACAGGCCCGCTGTCGAACCCGTAGGTGCGGGCCGTGGTAAAAAGCCCTTCAAGCAGCAGGCAATAGGTATCGGCGAGCTGGTCGGGGTCGGGGGCCTCCGCCTTGGCGAGCAGGTTCCGCACGTCCGCCCGCAAGGAAGCCCGCTGTTCGCGCACGCGCACGCAGATGTGATGTTCCGGGTCGGTATAATCGGTCATCAGGTGCATGAACACGTTGCCGCTGTATCCGGGCTGTGAGACAAGCTCGTGAATGGACTGGAAAAACGCCAGAAGCTGGCGGGCGGGTTCATTGGGGTATTGATCCTGCGCCTGATCCCAAATCCGCCGGAATGCGGCTTCCCACTGATCCATACAGGCCAAGACCAGTTCTTCCTTGGAAGGGAAACAGCGGTAAAGGGTCATTTTTTTGATGCCTGCGGCCTGTGCGATGGCGTCGACGCTTACGGCCTGAACGCCGCTTTGACGGAACATCCGTTCCGCGATGCCGAGAACCCGTTCGCGGGTGACGGCGAGAGGCGTGCGCTGACGGCGTTCTGTGGCGGGAGTGGCGGGGGCAGTCCCTTTTGTTTCCATGACTTCTCCTATACGACGACTCCGGCGGAAGGCTTGCCGGTGTTGCAGAGGACATCGCCGGACGCGGCCCGGAAATGTTGTTTTCCGGGCCGCGTCATGGGCGGTTACAGGACTTTTTTCTTCGTCCAGCCATGTTCCGTTGCCGCGTTTTCGGCTGCGGAGCCGCCGAGGACGCATACCGTCCCGGCTTTGGCCGCTTCAGCCATGACGTCGGCGAATTCCGTGAAGTGGCGGCGGGTCGTGCCGAGTATCTCCTCGCGCATCTGCTGGCGCAGATCGTCGCGGTCGTCCGTCAGGTGGCGGGACAGCGACGCGGCTCCCCGTGCGTCGGGCAGGAGATAGGTGTCGAGATCTCCGATGGCCCCCACGATGGCAAGCGTCAGGTCGCGGTCGGAAAGATCCAGCTTCCGCAGGTAATCGGCGGTCGCGTCGTAGGTGGCGAGGGTCTTTTCGACATTGGGATCGCGGTAGGAAACCAGCGCCAATGAGCCGCTCATGCGATCGAGCGCGCAGAACGCACCGTACGCGCCGCCCTGCACGCGGACCTGATCCCACAGCCAGCCCATGCGCAGATGCCGGGTGATGACGTGCGCGGAACCGTGCCACGTATAGCCGAGATCATAGATGTTGCAACCCTTCCCGACGTAGTTGACCTGCGCGGGCACGATGAGGGCCTCATTCGCCGCGGCCTTGAGCGGTTCGCGTTCCAGCGGCACGGAGAAGGCCGTGGGCAGGGCGCGGCCGAGCGCGGCGGCGTAGGGCTGCACGGCGGCGAGGGTGCCCGCGTCGGCGGTGAGGTTGAGGATGGCGCCCTGACGGTTCAGGATGAGGCCGCGCAGGATTTCGAGATCCGCGCGCACGCTGTCCCAGTCGCTGACCACGCGCTCGGACAGGGCACGGATGGCTTCAAGGTAGGTGATGCCGCCGATGGCTTCGCTGATCCGTCCGGCAAGGCTGTAGGCCGCGCGCAGGCGGGCGATGACCGTACCGTGCCCGGCGGGGATGAGCGACTGCTCAAGGCGGGCGCGCTCCTCCAGCACCATCTGGGTGAACCGCTGCGGGTTGTCGAAGTTGGTGTCGGTGAGGACTTCGGCCATGAGCGAGAACAGGTCGTCGGCCTTGTCCGCCGTGGCCTTGCCGCCGAGGCAGAGCTTGGCGACGGGCATCCGGGTACCGCGCATGGTGGCGACGAGGGGCGCGGCGTCCATGCCGCCGGTCTTGGAGGCCAGCAGGGTGCCGAGCTCCACGAAATCGCGTTTGGACGTGCCCATTTCCGTAAGGCTGCGGCCCATGAGCGGGACGAGGGGCAGGAGTTCGGCGGGCACGGCGTCCAGCGGGAAGAGGATTTCCGCATACAGGATGCCGGACGTGTCGATGTCGTGGGCGAGGATGGCCAGATCGCCCGCCCTGCCTTCTTCCTTGGGCAGGATTACGTTCTCGCGGGGCAGATCCGCAAGGGTCAGGCTCGGTATGGCGGCGAGGGCTTCGGGGCTGTCCGGGGCCTGCTGGCTAGCGCGCAGGGCTTCGGTGCGGGCCACGATTTCCTTGTGGTCTTCATCGGAAAGGGCGTCGTAGATGCGCTGGAGCCTGGCGGCTTCGGCGGCTTCGCGCTCGGCGGCAAGGCCGGAATCCGGGGTCAGGATGACCGTGGAGCGGTGCCCGTTGTCGAGGAACCAGCGCCTGATGGCGCCTTCAAAGACCTTTTCCCCGGAAGCGAGGCGGGCCTTGAGGGCGGCGAGGGGCTTTTCCCACGCCAGCGGGGCGATGGGGTCGCCGTCGTACAGCCATGTGGCGAGGCTGCGGATCATGGCGGCGAGGCCGCGCGGGAACCGTCCCGAATTGTTTTCGCGCAGGTCGAATTCCACGCTGTTCACGGCGGCTTCCACGGCTGCGGCGGGGATGCCGTTTTCCGCAAGCTCGGCCAGCGTTTCCATGACCAGCATTTCCACGTCCCCGGCGGTGCCGGGCGTGATGGAGCGCAGGCCCACGGAGAAGAACGTCTGGCGCAGATCCGTTTCAAGGCCGCCGCCGGTGAGGTCTTCGCCGAGGCCGGATTCGATCAGCGCCTTGCGCAGGGGCGAACCGGGCAGGCCGAGGAGGATGTGCTCCAGCATCTCCAGCACGAGGAGCTCGCCCGTGTCGGCGGTTTCGCACGTCAGCCAGTTGAGGGTCACATGCCCCTTGTCGCCGTCTTCGCCGGAGGCATAGGGGAATTCAAGCTGGCGGGGCACGTCGAGGCGCGGCTGGAGCGGCACGGCGCTGTCGGTCTCGCGGGCCGTGAAGCGCGACAGGTACGGCTCAAGCAGCGCGAAACGCCGTTCTTCGGGGTCGTCGCCCCAAAAGAAGAAGCGGGTGTTGGACGGGTGGTAGTGCGACTCGTGGAACGCTTTGAAGGCCTTGTAGGTAAGCTGGGGGATGACTTCGGGGTTGCCGCCGGAGTCGAGGCCGTAGGTCATGTCCGGGAACAGTGACTGCTGGGAATGCTCCGCCAGCACGGAATCCGGCGAGGAATACACGCCCTTCATTTCGTTGAAGACAACGCCTTTGTAGCGGAGCGGCCCGGCGGGGCTGTCGGCTTCGATGTGCCAGCCTTCCTGCTGGAAGCAGTTCTCGTCGATGCGGGGGAAGAATACGGCGTCAAGGTAGACGTCGACGAGGTTGTAGAAATCCTGAAGGTTGGCGCTGGCGACCGGGTAGCAGGTCTTGTCCGGGAAGGTGAAGGCGTTGAGGAAGGTCTGGAGCGACCCCTTGAGCAGTTCGACGAAGGGTTCCTTCACCGGATATTTTTCCGAGCCGCAGAGCACGGAGTGTTCGAGGATGTGGGCTACGCCGGTGGAGTCTTTCGGGGGGGTGCGGAACGTCGCTCCGAAGCACTTGTTCTCGTCGCTGTTGGTTATGGAGAGCAGCTCCGCGCCGGTGGCGTCGTGCCGCCACAGTTTGACGGTGCCGGAAACTTCGGAAAGCCTTTCCTCGCGCACGAGGCTAAAGCCGTGGGTATTCATCTTGATCTCCTTATATCGCAGAAAGGCTCGGAGAAAGGGCCCGCCGCACAGCGGGCGTTTTCCTTCCGGGCCTCCCTTCTCCGGCGGCTTTGCCCCGGAGCGCTGCAGTCCGTTCACATGGGCGGCCGCAGCCGCCCGCCGCCATTACGGGAAAGAATAACGCAATGGTATATTTCTCTGAATGACATCGACCCGTAGAGTGGTCAAGAGGGGATTATCAGCGTTCTCAGCCAAGGAACCTTTATTTTTTTCCGTATGGTTCCGTCA
The DNA here is from genome assembly GCF_057864385.1 of Bilophila sp. Taxonomy (NCBI): domain Bacteria; kingdom Pseudomonadati; phylum Thermodesulfobacteriota; class Desulfovibrionia; order Desulfovibrionales; family Desulfovibrionaceae; genus Bilophila; species Bilophila sp. The sequence continues at coordinate 10,737 of NZ_DBMAFI010000075.1, forward strand.
TAGCATGCGGTTGTTTTCCCTATACCGTACGGTGAAAGTACAGGGAGTTTCTCCATATTTTCCGCCGATGGACTCCGCGCCTGGGGCCTTTTGCCGGTTATTCCCTTGGGGTTTCAAGAAATGAAGCATCAACCGTTCTCTACGGCGCAGCCTTCCGTACAAGCCGGGGAAAATCCGCTCCAGCCCAAGCGCGTAAGACGGATCAGGCCGTCTTACGCACAAGCCGGGGAAAATTGAAAGACCCCTAATAAGGAATGCAGAATATCGCAGTCTTCCGCACAAGCCGGGGAAAATGCTGCCGGACGGCAGGCCGTTCCCAAGAATGGGCGTCCCTTGGGGCTGTCAGGCCTGTCCTTTTCCCTCGCCGCCATTTCTTCCCAGTGGTTCTTGGCCGCATGGAAAAGATGCATGCCCTGCCGTTTCAGGGGCAAGAAAGCGGACAGCGGCCCTTGTCCGCGCGAAAAGATGGCGGGGATACGGGAAACGGGCCGGAAACGTTTTCCCGGCCCGTTGCGGCGAGGCTGCCGTCAGTACGGATTGAAGCGGCAAGGGCGGCTTGCCTTTTGGCTCGCCGCCCCTGCGTTTGCCGCCCTATTCCTTTCTCATGAGCTGTCGGGCCAGACGTTCGGCGAGTTCGGCGTCTTCCTGCGGTTTCCTGCCGCTGATGCCGACGCCGCCGATGCAGCGTCCGGTTTCGTCGAATACGGGCACGCCTCCGGGCAGCGCGGAGAAGCCCGGATCGCAGAAGTCCGCGATGGAGAGGTTTTCCCGGATGAGGCGGTCGTGGAATGCCTGCGTGGTCGATTCCATGCGCATGGCGGTGTATGCCTTGCTCCGGGCGATGGCTTCGGCGCGTTCGGGGGTGCCGTCCAGACTGAGGAAGGCGGCGAGCTTGCCCGTGCGGTTGACGACGGCGGCGCAGACGGGAGCGCCCCCGGCCGCCTCGGATTCGAGCCGGTTCAGCACGCCCAGCACGGCGCGGAACGGAATGGCGTTGTTCATGGTGAGGTTTCCTCGGTTAGCGTTCCATGTACTCGATCAAGTCCCGTACCTGAAGGACGGGCATATCGTGCAGTTGGGAGAAGGCCATGATTTCGGGGAGCCGGGCCATCGTGCCGTCGGGGTTGGTGAGTTCGCACAAGACGCCGTAGGGCGGCAGCCCCGCAAGGCGCATAAGATCCACGCTGGCCTCGGTGTGCCCGGCGCGCTCGCGTACGCCGCCGGATCTCGCGCACAGGGGGAACACGTGTCCGGGGTGGTTCAGGTCGCCGGGTACGGCACCGTCGGCGATGGCTGTGCGGATGGTCTTCACGCGGTCGGCGGCGGAAACGCCGGTGGTGACGCCTTCGGCGGCCTCAATGGAAATGGTGAAGGCCGTGCGGTTCCTGCAGGTGTTGTTTGCCACCATTTGAGGCAGTTCGAGCTGGCGAACCTTGTCTTCCGGCAGGCAGAGGCAGACGATGCCGCTGCATTCGCGGATAAGCAGGGCCATCTGCTCGTTGGTGATGGAGACGGCGGGGAAGATGACGTCGCCTTCATTTTCGCGATCCTCATCGTCCACGACAAGGACGCCCCGGCCTTTGCGGACGGCGGCGACGGCGGCTTCCACGCGTTCATTGGGGGTGGTGGTGAACTGATGCTGGCTCATGATGCTCTCCAATGCGTTGGATGTGCAGCATCAGGGCGACAGACAGGAGCGCCGCGGCGGAACGCCGCAGCCCGGGAGCTGTGCATGTTGAGGCTCTCGCGGCGCACGGATGCGCCGGCTGTCCATTTCTCTTTCATCCGGACTGTTACCGTCGGCTCCGGCTTCTCACCGGATCTGCTGACCGCTCCACATGGAGGGCGCTCGCGGGCTCTCCCCGAATCTGGGGAATACCGCCGGTGGGGACTTTCACCCCGCCCTGAGAACGGTAGGAGTGTAGGCGGGGCGCCCCCATCCTGTCAATCCTCCACGGATGCGGGCGTGGAGCGTTTTCCAGAATTGGAATTATTTTTATACACAGGAATTGACACGAGTGAATACAGCATTATCTCTTGGTTACAAAAGTTATCCACAGGAGGTTGTTGTTATGGAAACTACTCGTAATCATGGTTCGTGCTGCGGTCATCACGGCGCTGCTTCCGCTCCTGCCCACCGTACAGCCGCCCCCGCCCCTCAGGGCTATACCCCGGTGGATCAGCTCCACAATGAAATCGACAGGCTTTTTGGCGACTTTTTCGGCGGGTTCTTCTCGCCGTGGAGGGCGTTCTCCGGCATGGCCCCGCGGGCTGCCGACAATGCCCCCGATATGCTGATCCCCCATATGGATTTGTCCGTGACCGATACGGCGTACAAAGCCACAGTTGAGCTCCCCGGCGTGCCGCAGGATCAGGTCAATATCGAAGTCCGCGACAACATGCTGATTGTCGAGGGCGAAAAGAAAAACGAAACCGAGGATAAGGACGAAAAGAAGGGCTATTACCGGATGGAGCGTTCATACGGCTCGTTCCGCCGCGTGCTCTCCCTGCCGGAAGACGTCGAAACCGACAAGATCACCGCGACCCACAAGGATGGCGTGCTGAGCATCGAGATCCCCCGCAAGGAACCCGAAAAGCCCGCCGCCCGCAAGATTGAGGTCGTGAAAGGCGAATAACTGATGCGCTTGGGGAGGCCCCTCCGCAGGCTTCCCCCCGCCTTCCTCGTGAACCTCTGAGAATATGCGTGAGGGGCCTTCCTAGGGCTGTTTTCCCAGATTTTGCGTCCGCCGGCATCCGCCATCCGAACGCGAAAACGGCCCATGATGTCATGTTGCGGTTCACCTCGCCCTTGCGCTCCTCCGCCGGGGCAGTTGCGGAAACCGGGAATGCTGGTCATTCCCGGTTTTTTTGTCGCCTTGTTTTTCCACGCTGGCGGGGAGCCCCATGAAGGATAAATTCGGCCTCGCGCGCCGCGGATGTTTTTGGCCATGTCCTAGATTGTGTCGCCATTTTACATATAATTATTTGAAATTATTGAAATGATCATTTTGCGGCTTGAAAAAATAATTAAATAATTTCAATAGATTATATCTAATTGACGACACGGCCCAGAAAGTGGTTGATGTTTTTTTCCTTGAGGTTCCAAAGGCATAACCGACAAAATGCCTCAGCCGTGAGTCCCGCCAATGGGAAACTGGAGAAAAAGGCCATACTTTCACTGTACTGTGGAGATGAAACAACCACATGCCATGACAGGGCCATGTTTTTCCACACCCGGCGGGGAGCCCCATCCGGGGAGGCTTGTCATAACCTGCGCCCGGCCTTTTCCCGCACCCGGCAGGGTGCCCCTGTGCGGCGGTTGCTTCTGACGCCCGGCATGGAGGCGGACACATGAGGGAGTGTGGCCCCCGTGCCGCCGCTCCCTTTCATGGGATATGCCTTTTTCCACACCGTGCCTCTCTTTTCGCCGCCGGGGAAGGCCGCAAGCGGGGATTCGAT
>NZ_DBMAFI010000076.1:0-14156 GCF_057864385.1 Bilophila sp.
ATGCAGGAGGGGTTTGCCCGCATCCATAAGAAGAAGGCTCGGCGCTGTCCGCCGTAGTGGGTGCCGCCCCGGTTTGCCCGCACTCATGGGAAAAAGACGGGGAAAAGGTGGGCTGCACGTATGCGCGGGAAGAAGAGGGAGAAGGGATGCGGGGGGAGAGGGAAGCCCTTCTGAAGAAGGGTTGTCCCTCTCCCCCCACGCCTCCCTCTCCCTTCCCAAGACTTTCGACTGGTGGGGAGGCCACGCAAGAGCTTTCCCGGTTGGGGCAGGAAGATGCAGGAGGGGTTTGCCCGCATCCATAAGAAGAAGGCTCGGCGCTGTCCGCCGTAGTGGGTGCCGCCCCGGTTTGCCCGCACGCATGGGAAAAAGCCGGGGAAAGGGTGGGCTGCACGTATGCGCGGGAAGAAGAGGGGGAAGGGGTGGTTTGTCCGTGCTCAAGGGAGGAAGACGGGGAGGTTCCGTATGATGCGTCATTGCCGCGGCGTTTCCCATTGGAAAGGCAATCCGCGAACAACGGGCGCAGGGCTTCCACTGCGGGCCCGACAAGAGCGGCGAGCCTAGGCCATACGTCTTCGGCATTGTTTGCAAATCCGGGTTGGTAGGGGATTTCCGCGAGCACGGGGACGCCGCGTTCCCGGCCCATGCGGGCGAGGGTTTCGGCATTGTCGCGCAGCAGCCTGCGTTCATTTCCGACATCAGGATCGGGGCCGGAACCCGGATCGCATACCGTTTCCGGGAGCGGGCGGTTGAGGATCATCCCGCACACGCGCAGGCCATGCGATTGCAGCACGTCGAGCGAAAGCAGGGCATGGTTGATGCAGCCGAGCTTGTTCCCCACAACGAGCAGGATCGGAAAATCGATCTCCCGCATGAAGTCGAGCATGGTTTCGCGGTCATTCAGCGGCACGTAAATCCCGCCCGCGCCTTCAATCAGCAAAAACGCCCCGTCCGGCGCCTTCCGCTCCAGCTTGCCCCGCAGCCCGGAAACCGTGAGCGGACGCCCCGCAAGCCGTGCCGCCAAATGCGGCGAGCACGCGGGTTCGTAGGTTTCCAGCACAATCCCGCCGCCTCCCGCCGCCTCGTAACAGGCCACATCGGGAGCGACGAGGGCGGAAGAACGCGAAGAAGAAGAAGAAGAAGAAGAAGAAGAAGAAGAAGAAGAAGGCCCTTCCAACAAAGCGCCCACGCCTCCTATGCCTGCGTTCCCCCCGCCCTTCCCACGCTCAGGAATGGAATCACCTTCGCAGCCGCAGGCACAGCCTTCCTGCCCCGCCCGCACGGAATCACCTTTTACGCCGCAACCACAGGCACAGTCTCCCTGCCGCACCTGCAAGGCCCCCCCGCCCGCCGGGAAAGCCCCGATCAAAGCGCACTCACCCGCGCCATGCGGCATGGACTCCCCACCCGCCGGAAAAGCCCCCTCATGGGGTGCGGCCTCCCCACCAGCCGAAAGTCTTGGGAGGGAGGTGGGGGGTACGGGGGGAGGAGGGCAACCTTTCTCCAGAAAGGTTCCCTCCTCCCCCCGCTTCTCTTCTCCCCCCCGCATGACGCACCCCGTCTGCACGGGCTTTACGGCGGCGGCGGGCACCCCGGCGAGCATCAGGGCGCGCAGAAGCGCGGCGGTAACGGTGGTCTTCCCCGCGTCGGTATCCGTCCCGGTGATGAAAAGCCCCCTCATGACCGCACCTCCCGAAGCCCCAATACCTCATACATCTCGGCATCGTCACAGAAGGCACAGCCCTTGGTGGTCAGGTAATTGCCGGTCATCACGCCGTTGGCTCCGGCGGCGAAAACCCACGACTGCCACTGGCCGAACGTCTTGGAACGCCCGCCGCAGATGAGCACGTCCCGTTCCGGGTGCAGAAGCCGCATGAGCGCCACTACCCGCAGCGCCTCGGAAGGCGGCAGGAGGGGGGAATCCCCCAGCGGCGTGCCGGGGATGGGATTCAGAAAATTGAGCGGCAGGGAGTCCACGCCGAGATCGGCCAAGGTCTGGGAAAGCTCGATGCGCTGTTCCCACGTCTCGCCAAGGCCGAAGATGCCGCAGCTGCACACCCGGAACCCGGCGGCACGGGCCACGCGCACGGTTTCCAGATCCTGCCCGTAATCGTGGGTGGTACAGATCGAAGGGAAATGGCTCGCGGAAGTTTCGAGGTTATGATGATAGGACGTAAAACCCGCCTCGCGCAGCCGGGCGGCCCGCTCAGGCGTCAGCAGGCCGAGCGAGGCGCACAGGCCGATCTTCACTTCCCTGCCGATGCGCAGCGCCGATTCGCACAACGCATCGAAATCGCGATCGCTCGGAGCCGTGCCGCTGGTCACTATGCCGAAGCGGTCGACATTGTTGGCGGCGAGTTCCTCGGCGCGGCGCAGCAGCGTATCCGTGTCATAAAGGGGATACACGGGCGAATCCGTTTGATGATGCGCGGACTGGGCGCAGAAGGCGCAGTTTTCGGGGCAACGCCCGGACTTGGCGTTGATGATCCCGCAGGTGAACGCGGCGGCGGGCTTGCGGGCGGCGCGGGCCAGCCCCGCCACGGACAGGATGTCCAGCGTCGCGGATTCGGGAAGGCGGGCAAGCTCCAACGCCTCGGAAGGCGACAGAAGCGGATCGGCGCCGGACGTGATGCGTTCGGCGACGCGGGCAAGCAAAGCATACATGGAAAAAACGTCCTTACAAAAAGTGATACGGCCTTCGCTGTAAGCGGATAAGGAAACCCGGAAGGGAACCGGGGCGAAATTGGCAGGCTCGGCCCGCTCGGATGCCGAATCGGATGCCGAAAGGGTTTTCCTGAAAACCGGGCCCTCTCCAGATCTGGATTTCGGGGGAGAGCACGCCGAGGCCCTTGCCGTAAAAGGCGGCCTGAAATGCCCCCACGAATGCCGAACGGCGGATAACGGTGCCTAACCGTTGAACGGATACGGCATTTCCCGGCTCTGCGCAACTCCGGTGCGCCTCCCGGAAACAGGCCGGGTTCCGGCAAAACGATTGGGGAAACGTCCCCCTTCACAGGCGGCGGCTTTCGGGGTACTGTGCCCCCATGTCACATTTCCTTTATATATCGGACGTATTTTGTCCCTGGTGTTATGGTTTTGCCCCGGTTATGCGGCGGATTGCCTCCGAACATCCGGGCTGTCCCGTGCGTGTCCTGAGCGGCGATCTGGTGGAAAACCCGACCACCACCGGCGAGATGATGAAAAACCACCCGACCATGCGGGAATTTTTCGTCCGGCTCGCCAAAACCACGGGGCAGGCCGTCGGAGAGGATTTCCTGCGCCGTCTTGAACCGGGGCTTGATGATCTCCGCATGTTTTCCCCGGATATGGCCGTGCCGCTGGCGGCATTGAAAAAACTGGCGCCGGGACGCGAGCTTGAACAGATGGAGGCATTTCAGGCGGCCTTTTACGGCGAAGGCCTCGACGTGCTCTCCCCCGAAATCCAGATGCAAAGAGCGGGCGTGGACGGCGACGCCTTCATGCAGGCGCTGCAAGACCCCGGAGTGCAGGACGCCGCAGAAGCCGAACGGGAGGAGGCGCTCGATATACTGGGCGACTTTGTGGTGTATCCCACGCTCTTCCTTGAAACGGAAGACGGCGAGCGCCATGTGCTGGCGCGCGGTTACGCCGACTATGCCGTTGTAGCCGCCAAACTTGCCTCCGTACTCGACGGAGGGGCGGACGCCCCGGAGACGCGCCCCGCCAACGCATGCGGCCTCGACGGGCATTGCGATATTTCAGCGTAAAAGGGAAAGGCCGATAGGAAGTTATAAAAGGCTCTGTCATAGCACATGGTTGTTTTGTCTCGGCAATATGCTGAAAAATATATGCTTTTTCTCCAATTTCCCGCTGGCGGGCTCCATGACTAGGGGATTTTATTGGTTATCCCTTTGGAATTTCAAGAGATAAAGCATCAGCCGTTTTCTATGACACAGCCTTATAAAAAGGCCGCGCCACAGAAAATGGCTGATGGTTTATTCCTTGGAGTTCCAGAGGGACAGCCGCTGAAAGGATCCAGCCATGAAATCCCCCGGCGGAAAGGCTGGAGAAAAGGGTTGCAGCTTCACCATGCTGTGAAGATTAACCATATCCTGATGGCGGCACCTTATCCCCCGGCCCCGCAAGGCTCCGCCTGCGGGGGAGGCCGTGCGTCAGGAGCCCCTTTCAGCCACGCGGGGCATCCCCTCTCCTTATCTGGCAGGGAAACCTTTTCCCGCTGTCCCAATCCAAGCCCAAGAACCCGCCCGAAACGTTTGTCTGGGCGGGTTTCCATTTGGCTTTGTTATAGTTTGTGGTTGTTTTATCTTCACAGTGCGGTGAAAATACAGCCTTTTTATCCGGTTTTCCCCTTGGCGGGAGCCACGGCCAAGGCATTTTTCAGGTTATCCATTTGGAATTTCAAGGAAAAAAGCATCAACCATTTTCTATAACACAGCCTTCCATTTTCTGGCTATCCCAAAACCGGCAAAAAGGATTCGCCGGATCCGAAAGCCTTGGAAAAGGAAAGCGTGGGTGCCGGATGTGCGGGGGTGGCTCGTGATTCCGGGGAAGTGCCGGCCGGGATGAGCGGACGCCAGACGTGCGTTTTTTGGGGAGGGGAAGCCTTCTGCAGCCTCCCCGATGCTGCATTGCCATCAATGCCCCCTAAAGTTCGTGATGCCCGTTTGAGGGGCGCGGAAAGCCTCAGGTACGGACAGGACAAAATAACATCCTGATATTCCTCACGCCTCCCAGCCCCCTTGAAGCCACCGGGCAGGTAGGTTAGAAGGGGGCTTCACAAAGCAGGCCGGGACAGCGGCGCAGGCGCGCCCTGCTCTCCCGGAAAAGCGTGGCGGAAGCCGCCGGCCCTGCCGAAGACCCAAAACCGCCGGGCCCAGTGCCCCGCCGTAACCACCGCAACTGTTTCAGGTGCCCGAATCTTTCGGGATAATTGGGAAGTTCGTAAAAACGACGCTGACACCGCAACCGTGAGAGGGGATGAACCCGCAACAGCCACTGTGGACGCCGTTCATGGGAAGGCGCGGGCAAAGGAGATCCTCAAGCCGGGAAACCAGCCTGAAAGCCATATGGTACGGACGCCGCCGCGCGTTCCGTCCGATCCACGATGATTGGATCAAGGAGTTGCCATGAAAAAATGTTTCGTCATGGTTCTGTTGTGCTGCCTGCTGGCCGCCGGAACCGCCTTTGCCAAGACGGGCACCCTGCTCGTCGCCTTCGGAACTTCGATGGACAGCGCAAGGCCCGCAATCGACGACATTGAAAAGGCCTACCAAAAAGCCGCCGGGAAAGAACCCGTGCTTCTGGCCTTCACCTCTGACATCATCCGCAATAAGCTGGCGAAGGAAGGCAAACCCGTCCTTTCCGTCAACGCCGCGATGAACAAGCTCGCCGCGCAGGGCGTGACCGATCTCAAGATCCAGTCCCTGCACATCGCCCCCGCCGAAGAATACAACCAGCTCGAACGCATGGTCGTCAAAAACATCACCAAGAATCCCGGCGTGTTCAAGACCGTCAAGGTAGGCTATCCCCTCCTCGTCTCTGAAAAGGATCTCGACGACGTCATCAAGGTGGTGCTCGCTTCCCTGCCCAAGGATCGCAAGCCCGGCGACGCCGTGGTGCTCATGGGCCACGGCAACGACCGCGGCCCCGGCGACTTGACCCTCGCCGCCGCTGCCGCCGCCTTCCACAAGGCCGATCCCCATGTTTGGCTCGCCACGGTCGAAGGCGCCAACAGCTTCGACAACGTCCTGCCCGAACTCAAGGCTTCCGGCGCCAAGCGCGTCTGGCTCCAGCCCTTCATGATCGTTGCGGGCGACCACGCCAACAATGACCTCGCCGGGCCGGAAGAAGATTCTTGGGCCTCCCGCATCAAGGCCGCAGGCATGACCCCCATGCCCAACCTCAAGGGCCTTGGACAGCTCAAGGGCATTCAGGACATCTTCCTCAGCCACACCCAGAATGCCGTTGTCGATCTCGCCAACACGAAGAAGGCGGATTAAGCGAGGACGGAATAGCGAAAGAATCGGAGGGGGAAGGGGAACCCTTCTGGAGAAGGGTTTCCCCTTTCCCCTCCCAAGACTCTCGGCCTTATCGAGTCCCTTTTCGCGGTTTTTCCTGTGACCCCGAAAAACGGCCTGTGGTACGGCATCGCCCTCTGCCCCTGATCCTTCAAAGGCAACGACAAAAAATCACCATTTTGCAAAAAACAAAACAGCATCCCCCTCCTCCATGACGAAAACCTTTGAAGAAGGAGGGGGAAGCCTTTCCTTCCCCTGAAAACACCAACCCGCTATAAGGATTTCACATGAAACCGGGAAAACTGTACGGCGTGGGCATCGGCCCCGGCGACCCTCGGTACCTGACCCTCCGGGCGGCGGACGTCCTGCGCTCGGTGGACGTAATCTTTACCGTCATCTCCCAAAACGCATCGAGCAGCGTTTCCCGGTCCGTGGTCGAATCCCTCGAACCGCGCGGAGAAATCCATCTCCAGACATTCAGCATGTCGCGTGACAAGGCCGTACGCGCCGCGCAGGTGCAGGCCAACGCCGACGCCATCATTGCGGAACTGAAAGCGGGCCGGGACTGTGCCTTCGCCACGCTCGGCGACGCCATGACCTACAGCACTTTCGGCTATGTTCTGGAAATCATACGTGAAGCCATCCCCGGCGTGGAATGGGAGATCGTCCCCGGCATCACCTCCTTCGCCACCCTGACGGCGAAAGCCGGAACGGTGCTTGTGGAAAACGGCGAACAGCTCAGGGTCATCCCCTCCTTTAAGCCGGAAATGGCTGAAACGCTGGATTTCCCCAAAGGCTCCACCACGATTCTCCTCAAGACCTACCGCAGCCGCAAGGCGCTGGTGGAACGCCTCCGGCGCGAGGAAAACGTGGAAATCCTGTACGGCGAACATCTGGCAATGGAAGGGCAGGCCCTCCTGACCGATCTGGACGCCATTGCCGACCGCCCGGAAGAATATCTGTCGCTCATCATGGTCAAAAAGCAATGAAACGCGGACGCCGTCCCCTTCCCCCTCCGTGGAGGCGTCCGAGCCGCGTCCTGTGGTTCGTTCTGGCCGTCATCGGGGCCTGCTGGCTCACGCTGCACATGCCGGAATCCCGCATGGCGCGCCACAAAGCGGAGCCCGCAGGCATCGACGCCCCCACAAGCCGGACGCACCGGCCCGCTCCCGCCAGCGAAACGATGGAAGCGGACGCGGGCGAAGCAAGCCTTGCGGTCCCCTCCGTCCCTCCGGCGGACGGCGCGGACGCCCCGGCCCCCCGCATGAAGCGGCACACGCCCCCCACCCCGGCGGGAAAAATCTTCGCCAAGATGAAAACCTTCGGGCGGCTGTTCGCCATCGTGGGCATCGCGGCCTTCCTCGGAGGGCTGATGGAGGCGCGGCGCTGGCATATGGCGCTGGCGCGGGTTATGGGCAAACTGGCGCGGATGGCCCGGCTTCCCGAAATCGTGGGCCTTGCGATGCCGACCGCGCTCTGCTCCAACGCGGCGGCCAACAGCATACTGGTCAGCAGCCATGCCGAAGGGCATATCCGCACCTCGGCGCTCATTGCGGGCGGCATGGCGAACAGCTATCTGGCCTACGTCTCGCACTCCATCCGGGTCATGTATCCGGTGCTCGGAGCCATCGGGCTTCCGGGGGCGCTCTACTTCGCGGCGCAGTTCTCCGGCGGGTTCATCGTCATTCTCGGCGTCCTGCTCTGGAACCGCTGGTATGTCTCCGGGCATGGGGATAGGCCCGTTTCCGGCTTCGCCCCTGCGGATGAAGCCCCGCTTGCGTGGCCTTCCGCCGTGGAAAAAGCCGCCGTCCGCTCGCTGACGCTGCTGTTCCGCATGGTGTGCATCACGGTTCCGCTGATGCTCTGCATCGAATGGCTGTTGAAGAACGGGGCGTTCAGTTTCTGGGAGCAGTATGTCCCTGATCAGGTGAACCGTTTTTTCCCTGCGGAACTGGTATCCGTGGTCGCCGCGCAGATGGGCGGGCTGGTGCAGTCTTCCGCGGTCGCCGCGAATCTCAGGGCCGAAGGGCTCATCGACAACGCGCAGATCCTGCTGGCCATGCTCGTCGGGAGCGCGGTGGGCAACCCCTTCCGCACTCTGCGGAGGAACCTCCCCTCGGCGCTTGGGATTTTCCCCGTGCCCGTCGCGTTTGCCATAGTGCTAGGCATGCAGCTCTCGCGCCTCGCCGTCACCCTCGTCGCCATCGCCGGGGTCATCGCGTTCATGCACTATGTGTTGTATTGAAATTGAAGTTGGAGGGGGAAGGGGAACCTTTCTGGAGAAAGGTTCCCCTTCCCCCTCCAAACCTCCCCCTTCCCCTCCCAAGACTTTCGACTGGTGGGGAGGCCGCGCGGAGGGAGTCCGTTCCGGCGTAAGGCATTGAAGAAAGTGTTTATGGAAAAAATCGTTCCAGTGAAAGACGTTGAAAAAGGGAGCTGGGGAAAAAATCTGTTCTGAGCAAAGCCTTAAAAAGGCTGTGAAAAGAATTCATTCCAGCGCGGGCTTTTAAAGAAAGGAACGGCAAAAGAAACCTGTTCCAACAAAAGGCGTTGAAGAAGGGAAATGCGAGGCCTGTCATATATTGGTTGTTTCATCTCCACAGTGAGGTGAAAAGACGGTCTTTTTCTCCAGTTTTCCCCTTGGCGGCTTCAGAGGTATCCTAATGGTGCTTCCTTTGAAATTTCGAGAAAGGCTGTGCCATAGAAAACGGTTGATACGTTATTTCTTGAAATTCCAAAGGAGTAACCAATAAAATCCCCCCAATCATGGAGCCATCAGCGAAATGGGATAAAAAAACAGGTAATTTCAATATATTATATATAAAAAATAACCAGATGCTATGACAGAGCCAAGAAAAAAGCATCAACCTACTCCTAGGTCGTGTCGTTATTTATATGTAACTATTTGAAATTATTAAAACAATATTTTCGTGGCTTAAAAATAGTTAAACAATTTCAATATATTATATCTAATTGACGACGCGACCCAATGACACGGCCACGAAAAAAACAGCGGCTGCGCGGCAATGAACGGGGCTTATTGAAGCCAGCGGCATACGAAAAAACAAAAGGTTCTGTTATAGTATGTGGTTGTTTCAACTTCACAGCGCGATGAAAAATAGAGCTTTTTCTCCAGCTTTTCCCCTTGGCGGGCTCCACGGCTAAGGCATTTTTCCGGTTATCCCTTTGGAGTTTAAAGGAAAAAAGCATCAACCATTTTCTATGACACAGCCAAACAAAACTGTTGTTGCCGGAGGCGGCATGAATATACGTTGGAATTTGAGCGGCATGGAAATCGAGCGGGAGAGCTTCCGCGTCATCGAGTCGGAATGTGATCTCCACAAGCGCATGCCCGCACCAGAATGGCGTGTGGCGCGCCGCCTGATCCACACCACGGCGGATATGTCCATCGCGGACACGCTGGTTTTCCGGTATGACGCCATCGGCTCAGGGCTGCGGGCGCTGCGGGCCGGTGCGCCGATATTCTGCGATTCCAAGATGATCCGCGCGGGGCTTTCCATCGAACGGTTGAGGAGGCTGAACCCCGGTTACGGCCCTGAAAGCCTGCACTGTCACATCAGCGATCAGGACGTCATCGAGCGCGCCAAGCTCGAAGGCCACACCCGCGCCCTGTGCAGCGCGGAGAAGGCACGGCCCATGCTTGACGGGGCCATCGTGCTCATCGGCAACGCGCCGCTGGCGCTGGCCCGCATTGCCCGGTATGCGCTTGAGGAAGGCGTGCGGCCCGCCCTTGTCGTCGGGATGCCCGTCGGATTCGTCAATGTGGTGGAGTCAAAGGAACTTCTCGCCCAATGTGACGTTCCCCAGATCGTCCTTGAAGGGCGGCGCGGCGGCAGCGCCCTTGCCGTCACCACGCTTCACGCCGTTATGGAGAGCGCGTAGGGGGAAACTTGGGGAGGGGAAGGGGAACCTTTCTGGAGAAAGGTTCCCCTTCCCCTCCCCAAACCCCTCCCTTTCCCCTCCCAAGACTTTCGTCTGGTGGGGAGGCTGCGCGAAAGGAGTTCGTTCCGGCAGAAAGCAGCCACCAATAAGGTAAGATAATAAATGAAATGAATTGAATAAAAAATCCGGTGTGCCACAGGAAATGGCTGATGTTTCTTTCTTGAAGTTCCAAAGGGACAACCAATAAAATGCCTCTGGCATCCCAAACGAAAAAACAGGATAAAACGACGGCATTTTCACCATATTGAAGTGAAACAACCGCATCCTATGACAGGGTTAAAAATTTCAAACGTGTCTTTTCAGAAGGACGATACAGCGGACGCTTGGCCGCATCCCGTAAAACCATAGTACAGGGATTCGATAAACGCGAAAGTCTTTGGAAAAGGAGAGGTGGGGCTGTGGAAGGAAAGGAAAAGTCTTTCTCCAGAAAGGGTTCCTTTCCCCTCCCAAGGCTTTCGTCTGGTGGGGAGGCTGCGCGAAAGGAGTTCGTTCCGGCAGGAAGCAACCACCAACAAGATAAGATAATAAATGAAACGAGTTGAATAAAAAATCCGGTGTGCCACAGGAAATGGCTGATGTTTCTTTCTTGAAGTTCCAAAGGGACAACCAATAAAATGCCTCTAGCATACCAAACAAAAAACAGAATAAAACGACGGCATTTTCACCATACTGCGGAAGTGAAACAACCGCATCCTATGACAGGACTAAAAATTTCAAACACGTCTTTTCAGAAAGACGATACAGCGGACACTTGGCAACATCCAGTAAAACCGTAGAACAGGGATTCGATAAACGCGAAAGTCTTTGGAAAAGGGGAGGTAGGGCTGTGAAAGAAAAGGAGAAATCTTTCTCCAGAAAGGGTTCCTTTCCCCTCCCAAGACTTTCGTCTGGTGGGGAGGCTGCGCAAAAGGAGTTCGTTCCGGCAGGAAGCAGCCACCAACAAGATAAGATAATAAATAAAAATGAATTGAATGAAAAAATCCGGCTGTGCCACAGGAAATGGTTGATGTTTCTTTCTTGAAGTTCCAAAGGGACAACCAATAAAATGCCTCTGGCATCCCAAACAAAAAACAGAATAAAACGATGGCATTTTCACTATACTGCGGAAATGAAACAGCCACATCCTATGACAGGGCTAAAAATTTCAAACGTTTCTTTTCAGAAAGACGATACAGCGGACGCTTGGCCGCATCCCGTAAAACCGTAGAACAGGGATTCGATAAACACGAAAGTCTTTGGAAAAGGAGAGGAGGGGGTCTGGGGGAGGGGAGGGAAAACCTTTCTCCAGAAAGGTTTTCCCTCCCCTCCCCCAGTTCGCACACCCCAACCCGATCCAACGCGCCATGAAACAGACCGAACAGAAAACTTTGCGCTGGGGCTACTCCACGGGCGCGTGCGCGGCGGCGGTGGCGACGGCGGCGTGGCTGCGGCTGACGCAGCCGGAAACGCCCCTGCCCGCTCTCCGAATGCTGTTCCTCGATGGCGGGGAACGCATACTCCCGCTGCTTGAGCCGGATGAGGGACACATGGCGGCCATCCGCAAGGACGGCGGCGACGACCCGGACTGCACGCACGGCGCGATCCTGTTCGGAAATATGCGGGAGTGCTCGGCTTCGGACGCACGGGAAGAAGACTATACGCTGAACGTAGGCGGCGGTACGGTCATCCTGCGCGGTGCGGCGGGCGTAGGGCTGTGTACCCGCCCCGGCCTGGACTGCGAACAAGGCAAATGGGCCATCAACACCGGCCCGCGCCGGATGATTGCGGAAAACCTGCGCCGCGCCGGGCTCGACGCCGGGTGCTGGCTGCTGGAAATCGGCGTGGAGAATGGGGAAGAGCTGGCGAAACATACCCTCAACCCGCTCCTCGGCGTTGTCGGCGGGATCTCGATCCTCGGAACGACCGGGCTCGTGCGTCCCTACAGCCACGAAGCCTATATCGAAACCGTACGGATTTGCGTAAAATCACACCATACGGCCCACGGGACGACAATGGTGTTCTGCACCGGCGGGCGCACGAAGTCCGGCGCGGAACGGCGGCTTCCCCACCTGCCTGAGACGGCGTTTGCCTGTATCGGGGACTTTATCGCGGAGAGCCTCGCCGCGGCCTGTGAATACGGGATGCGCGAAATCGCCGTGGCCTGCATGGCGGGGAAGTTGTGCAAATATGCGGCGGGTTTTGAGAACACCCATGCCCACAAGGTCAGTCAGGACATGGAATTGCTGCGTGCCGAGGTACGGAAGCACCTGCCGGGGGAAAAGGCCCTGCACGATGCGCTGGCGCACAGCGTTTCCGTGCGGGAAGCGCTTCTGTCCATCCCCGAAGCGGATCGGCCCGGCATCCTCCGGCGCCTCGCCCGCACCGCCCTCGGACAGTTCGCCCGCCGCTGCGGGGAAGGCGTCGCGCTGCGGCTGCTTGTCTTTGATTTTGAAGGGCACTTTTTATTTGAAGAAAAACGGGGCGGGCGGAAAGAGCCGGAGGGCAACGGAACGCCTTTATCGGGACAAGGCGAGCCTCCCCATGCCTCTTCTTCCTCCGAAGCGCCCGGAACAAAAGACGGGAGGCAGGCGGAACCTCCTGAACACAGCGGAATGATTGGCCTAACCTATTTTCTGGACGGCAAAAAGGACTGAGGCATTGCCTTTCCCAAGGACGCCGAAACGCCGGGGCTGAGGCGTCGGCAACGGAATGGTTTATCCCTAAACGGTTCATTCTTTCTGTAAAATGAAAAACAAGAATAAATTGATGGTCAACACCCTAAAGGATTGAAGGCTATGGGCGGCAACGGAATGGATACGGAAGCGGGACGCATTGATGTCGTATCGTGCGGCGTCGGCTTTCCCAAGGACGCCGAAACGCTGGGGCTGATCGGAGGGGCTGACGTGGTATTTGGCTCACGGGCGCTTCTGGGAGCCTGTCCTGTGGAGGCCCGTTTGACCCGAATCATCGGCGCGAAAGCCCGTGAGGATGCGGCGGATGCCCTCGCCTTGTGCCGGGCCGGGCGGCACGTCGTGGTATTGGCTTCAGGCGATGCGCTGTACCACGGGTTCGGGGGCACGCTTTCCGGCATGGCCCGCCCCGATGACGCCATCGTGCATCATCCCGGCATTACCGCTTTTCAGGCGCTGTTTCATCGGCTCGGCTTGCCGTGGCAGGACGCCCGCCTGTTCAGCGCACATTCCGGCGAAGCCTTGCCCGCCCGCGCCATTGCCGAAGCCCCGCTTTCCGTCGCCTATGCCGGAAGCCGCTACCCCGCCCATGCCATCGCGCAGGCAGTGCTCAAACTCCATCCCGCGTCCGCCGAACGCGCCGCCGTCATTGCCGAACGCCTCGGTTCGCCCAAGGAACACCTCGTTTCAGGCCCACTGGCGGATCTGGCCCGCACTGAATGCGGCCCTACGTCCATCCTGCTTCTGCTTCCGAACCATTGGGGCTACGCCCCCCATAGCGTCGCCCGCTTTGCCCTTGATGAGCACCCCGGCCCCCGCGAAGACGCCCCCGCAGCCCGCAGTATCCCGGCGCCGATACTCACCCTTGGGCTTCCTGAAGAAGACTATGAACGCGAAAACAACCTGATTACCGCCTCCGACGTGCGGGCGGTGATCCTGTCACGGCTGCGGCTTCCGGCATGGGGCACGCTGTGGGACATCGGGGCCGGAAGCGGTTCCGTGGGGTTGGAAGCCGCCGGGCTGCGGCCCAACCTCAACGTCGTCGGCATCGAACGCAAACCCGAACGCGGCGCAATCATCGAGCGTAACCGCGCCCGTATGGGCATCCCCAATTATACGCTCCACATCGGTGACGCCCTTGGGCTTATCCGCGCTTCGTCCATCGGCAGCCTGCCAAGTAGCACGCCCGGCCTTCCCCGGCCCAGCACCCCCGACGCCCCGTATAATGAAACTTCCGTGCGGGAGGCTGGGAACAGAGAACACCCCATGCCCGCCTACCCGTGCGGCGAAACGCCCAAGGCGTACAACCATAGAGCGAAATCCGACCCCTCCTCCGCGTGCGGTATTGTGGGCAGGAAAGAATGGACGGCCGCCATTTCCCCCGCCTCGTCCATCGGCAGCCTGCCAAGCGGCACGCCCGGCCTTCCCCGGCCCAACACCCACGACGCCCTGCATAATGAAACTTCCGTGCGGGAGGCTGGGAACAGGGAACATCCCATGCCCGCCTCTC
>NZ_DBMAFI010000077.1:0-14101 GCF_057864385.1 Bilophila sp.
GAAAGTTTCTGACGTCACCAATCGGTCTCCCTCCACGAGGAGAACCTTCTGTTGGCAGTATGGGCTCAAGCCTGAGCCAGAGGTCTTCAGGGATGTCATAGTAGCACATTTCCCTGTCGTAACACGATGAAAACCTTACCTAACCTGACTTCCCCCTTTTCGTGAAGAGGGTTTGCAGACACACCCGAGGAAGTTTATGTTAACGGATTTGAGGAACATATCCGCAGCCGGGGGGAAGAAGTCCGTGAAGGCCGGAGGAATCCAGTCCGCCGCTGGGTAGTGGAACGGACATTTGCCTGGCTGAAGGGTTTTCGGAGCTTACGCACTCGCTACTGTTGTTACCTCGTCAATTTTATGGGACTACTTTACCTTGCTTTTGCCTGTATCCTTTGGAAAAAACTGGTATAGCAAGGTGTATGCCGGACATTCTCTTATTTATTAACTATTTCATGTGTAGAGTTTGACGGTATCTGGTCTGTAGATTCTCTTTTTTAATTTGCTCGACCTCTCTGACGTAGTTCCGAATTTGTTCCAGTGCAGGATGTGTATTAGCAACATCAATATCTCCCGCCGTGCCGAAGGCATACCAGACCACCCTGTGCCCGTAGTCTATCCGTTCATCACGATTCTGACCTTTGGGGCGGGCGGGGCTGTGTCTGTACAGCTCGTTGGCTACCTCCTGCACTGTGTATCCGGCACAGCGCATATACAGGGCAATGGCCGCATCCAGCCGCGAGTCATCCATTTTTTCAGGAAACCGCTTTTTGACCATTTCCCGATAAGCCATATACGGTGAAGCCTGTGTGCCGACTCTGGGGAACTCGCGTTGCCTGACCTCTATGCCGGGAGCGATCCGTTTGCGGAAACGCCAGAGATTGGCGCGATACGCATCACGCCTGCCCAGCCAATACTTGAAGCGCGGGAGCCGTTGCGTCTGTTCCGACTGAACCTGCCTGTCCCGCAACGCCGCTTTTTCTTCCCGTTCCTGTTCTTTCAGGAAATGCCGAGCGATATTCAGCAGGGAAAACCCGTGCGAAGCAAGACGGGTTGTAGCCGTCTCACGGCGTTCCCGTTGCCGCTGTTCCAGTTCGTACCGTTTTTCCTCCCGTTTCTTTCTGGCGTAACGATTCTCTTCGGCCAGCTTTTGCCGCTCCTTCTGATACTCCCGCCACTCCTCCCGGCATACATGGCTGACCGGTTCCGGGGCGGGCTTATGGAATGTCCGCTCAGAATAGAAGCCGGGTTTGAACTCTCCGAGTTTTTTGCACAGTTTGGACAGGCCGAAATTTCTGTCCACGCTGGATGCCTTGACCGCCGTGTCTCCAACAAAAATGACAGCGCCCGAACCCTTGCGCACGAAACGCAGGCCGACGGCATCCAGTCCGGCATGAAGCTCTTCCCAGCATGAGGCGCTCTGGATGATGGCATGGCCTCGTTCCTGTGCGATGCGCTGCGCGGATTTTTCGCCCGTGGCGTTTTCAAAGTCTTCCGCTTTCGGTTTGGGCTTTACCTGTGTCCGATGCCGGAGATTTTTGACCACATAGCCCTGTTCATTGACGCGATAGCGGGCATTTATCTGCGGTGCCCAGCCCTGCCGGTGTTCGATTTCCGCCACTATTTTATGCGCCTCGTTGATGTCGAATCCCCGGTGCGGCTGGATGACTTTCTGTGTGTAGGGATGCGTCCGGTTCACCGCAATATGAAGGTGATAATTGCCCGTATTTTTATGCAGGGCATAGAAAGTTTGATGTTCGGCCAGTCCCATTCCTCGGAGAAAAAAACTGACCGCCTCGTCCACCTGTTCGCGGGTGGGCTGCTCGTTTTCCTGCCATGACAGAATCCAGTGCGTGACCGGCATCCGGCTCTGGATGGATTCCTCGGCAAGAGAAATCATTTCCTTTTTCTGGGCGGCGACGGTCGTGGTCAAAAAATTCCTGCTTCCGGCGAACGCGAGTTTGTCCCGGCCCTCTTCATCGTGAGAAGCAAGGATGTAGTCCACCAGACCGCCTATCATGACGGCCTTGGACTTTTTGAAACTGGTACGCTTGAGCTTTTTGACGATCATTGCTTTTCGCTCAGTGTTTCGATGGCTTTCCGGATTACCCTCAGAGCGGCGTCCAGTTCCGCGAGAGAGCCCGCGCTTCCCGTCCGCTTCACCACCTCGCAATGATGCTTGAGCAGGCCCCCAAGCCGCCGCAGTTCCCGGATGGTCTGGTCGTCCGTTCTGGCGATGATGGGCCTGCCGCCGAAGAACAGCCGCCGCATGTATTCGGAAACCGAGATTCCGGCCGTCGCGGCCTGTCGGGTCAGTCTTTCGTCTTCTCCGGCGGTGAGCCTGAGCGTCCGCCGTCTCTGAAATCCGCTTGTCGCCTTCCGTTTTTCCATCTGCCTTTCCTGCCTTTTTGAGAGCGTGAGAAGCGAAGCGCCGAACGCTCTGAGGGAGTCCAGAGGCGCAGCCTTTGGCAGGATGCTGGCTGTCGTCAGACAGCTACCATCCTGTAAAGAAGAACACCCGACGGTCTTTGGGACTGCCTTGCATTGCTTCTGGGGAAGTATTGTCCGCGTTGGGCTTCTGCTTTTGGCGTAAGCATAGATGAAAAATCACCTTGAAGGCCAGAGAAAAAAGCAAAAAGACAGTATTATTTTTCTTTGAACACTGAGTTTAAAAATAAAAACGGGCTGTGAATTTGGATATGATAAAAAATATTTGTCCATACTTGTTTATTGTATATTACAGAAAAATTTTACAGTGCATTATCGTCCATGAAGTTTGGTTGTAAATAAAGTCTTCAGTATGGTAAGCGAGAAGAAATATGACGAGGTAGGTGATGCTTATGGCAACGGCTCGACGCTACACAATGGAACAGATAGAGGCCGCCCGGAAAAAACTCCGAAGCCTCCCGGTGAAAGAGGCGGGAAAGACACGCGCGGAAGTCGCGGAATTTCTGGTCAACGACATCAAAAAGGCCATGCGGCAGGGCTACACGTTGCGGGACATACGGGACTTACTCGCGGATGTTGGGGTATCGGTTCCGCTCACCAGGTTGAAGGCTTTGTTTGACAAGGCATTCGGTTTGGAATCGGTAAAGGAGCGGGATGGTGTCGAAGAAGACGCTCCGCCGACCGATAAGGGCAACAGCATCGGGGAATGAGGAAACACAACGTAATATGACATGAAAAGAAGCGGCGCGGCCAAGGTTATGTCTTGGTCGCGCCGCCTTTTGGAAATGGGGCAGATGGGCTATTCATGTTATTTCCGTGCCTCGGCTTTTTCCTCCTGAATAGATTGCAGGGAAAGCTGCTCGACAAGGGCGGCAATGTCAGACGAACGCCATGCCGAAGTACGCGGCCCAAGTTTTATCGGTTTGGGGAAACGTCCGTCTTTACACCCCTGCCACCATGCGCTTTTACTGATGGGAATGATAGCCAAAACCTGCGGCAGCCGCAGGAAGGTTGTTTCGGTCAACATTGAGGACATTGTTTTTCCTTTGCTTGTTATGTGTTTGCCTCAGAAGCAGATTGCCCGCTTCTCGCCTTTTCCTTCAATTCGTCCAAAAAATCAGACCATGCCTGCAACATTTTTCGGCGCTCCGGCAGATACTGGGCATGATTGTATGCGGCTCTGACGGCATCTCTATGGTCATGGGAAAGCTGTCGTTCTATCCAGTCGCTGTTGAAGCCCATTTCATTCAAAAGGGTTGAAGCCATAGAGCGGAAACCGTGGACGCACATTTCGTCTTTTTCGTACCCCTTGCGCCGAAGCGCCGACAGCATGGTCGATTTCTGGATGGCCTTGTCCTTGAGCCGGGCGGAAGGAAATAGATAGCGGCCATTGCCGGAAAATTGGTGCAGTTCCCGTAAAATTTCCACTGCCTGCCAGGAAAGGGGAACAATGTGCATTTCACGCTTTTTCATTCTTTCCGCTGGAATGCGCCATTCCGCCCGCTCCAGGTCAACCTCCGACCATTCCGCCCAAATAAGTTCCTTTTCCCGCACAAAGACATGAGGCATGAGACGCAGGGCGCAGGTTACGGGATAATAGCCGGGATGCTCGTCAAATTCCAAAAGGAGCTTGCCGATTTTGTTCTTGTCCAGAATCGCCGGATGGTGTTTTGGCCTCTTGGTACGGATTGCCCCTCTGAGGTCTGCGGTTATGTCATGCTTGGCTCTTGAGGTGGCAATGGCATAGCGGAAAACACGCCCGCATATCTGGATGAGCAGATGGGCATGGTTCAATCTGTCTTGTTTTTCAATGGGCTTTATGAACGCCAGAATGTCCGCCGCCTCAATTTTGGTTATCGGCATGGAACCGATATGGGGAAAGATATGACGTTCGAGACAATGGAGCAGATGGGTTCTGCCCGCAGGCAAGATATGGACGGTCTGGGTTTCCTGCCATTCAAGGGCGATATTCTTGAAGGAATTGGCTTCCTCGGCTTCTCTTGCCGCTTTTACCGCCTTTTTATGCTGTCCGGGGTCAATGCCGTCCGCAAGAAGTTTTTTAGCTTCATCACGCTTTTCGCGTGCCTTTTTCAGGGAGACGGTCGGATATTCCCCGAAACTGAGCAGCTTGCTTTTTTTGTTGAAGCGGTATGCCATACGCCATAATTTGCTGCCGCTGGTCGGTATATAGAGGAACAGGCCGCCTCCATCGGCATATTTTTTGGCTTTTTCCGCGGGTTTCAGGCTCTTGATGTAGGTATCGGTGAGCATGTGTGAACCTCCTTACGGGGTCTTGTCGGTATTCTACCCTGTTTTTATTGGATTATTCCTGTCATTTCACAGGGTTGGTTTCTGGCCGTGTGAGGGCATTCCATGAATGGATACCCTCTTATATACCTACAAAAAAGCAGGATGCAAGCGGTCAATTGTGTTTCTTCTGGCCTTCTTTGGACAACAATAAATATGTAAAAACAATAAGTTATGAGCTTATAGGGATGTGACTGGACTTCAATACACCGTTGCATGATGGCGTCTGCAAAATCGACTTCTCCGTCTTCAGCCCCGTAGATGTGGGAATAGGTGTCCGTCAGGCTGGAAAGGGCCTTTCCGAAGTAGCTCTGGGCATAGCCGAACTGCTCCGCAAAGGACTGGGGCTGGTCTTTCATTTCCCGTCCGGCAATCCAGCCGCAGGTGCCGAGAGCCGCATGGATGGAGGCGCGGGACTCTTCATCAAGCTCCGCCCGCAGCGCGAGGGCGACACATTTTTCAAGCGCCAGCGATTCACGGATGACGCTGGTGGAGAGCTTGAGCAGCCCTTTGTCGCGCAGGTCCACCAGGGCGTACATGACGCCGGAAATCAACGCCTGCGCCTTGTCGGCAAAGATGCTGTTCGCCCCGTCGGACGCGGGCATGAGGGAAACAAGAAGCTGCGTCAGGGCTTCCGCACTGCCGAAGGTGAAGGGATTGTTGGTGTTGGAAAGACGGCGCGGAGTTTTTCCTTTGACTTTGCCGGAAGTGCCGTAGTTCAGCACGCGGAAGTCGTCGTCCCGTCCCAGAAAGCGGGCCATCTGCCATATCTGTACGGCGAGTTTCGGACTTGCTTTCGGGTCGATGTAGAACAGCCCGCTTCCCGTAGCCAGAGCATTGTATGAAAGGGAAACGAGGGTTTCCGTCTTGCCGGAACCGGTGGTGCCGAAAAGCAGGCAGTGGGTAAGAATGTCCTTGGCCTTCAGCCAGAGTTCTTTCTGGTCCTGTACCCTGTTTCCCAGGAAGAAGATGCCCTCCGGTCTGGCGTAGCCGCGTCTGCCGGGCAGAGGATCGCCTTTATCCGTGCCGGAGAGACCGAGCGGCATTCGGAAAGGCAGCCTTTCGTCTTCGACATAGACGCAGCGGGCGGCAAACAGAGCAAGCCCGGCGATAAAGAACGGCATGGAGAGCGAGGGAAAAAGAAAAAGACACACCCCCGCCGCAAAGATGCCGCCGGTTTGCACATGGCCGAGCCTGAGCGTGTCTCCCAGGCGTTGCAGCGGGGAGCGCACATCCCGGAAGAGCCGTTTCCGTTCCTGCGTTTCGTGGTCTTCAAGACCTCTGATTTTTCGTTCCATACGCACCTCAATAGTGTTCTTCCGCCAGGGAAGGGTCGTCGTTGGCATCGTATTCCGGGTCGTTTTCTGCCGCAGCGTACACCATATCCGACACAGGTTCCGCCTGCTCCACGGCAGGCGTAAAGGACTGCTCGAACATGGGCGGAATGAAAATGTCCGTCAGCCAGCCCTGGGCGGACAAGGAATCCTTGAGACTCGTGACGGCGAGAGCAACGTGAGGCTCGGTCAGGGCCTGCCCCGCCTGTTCTTCTGCCTTGTAGTGCGCCCAGGGAGCCAGGCTTTCCACCCACGCGGTTCTTCCCCCGCATTGGTTGAGCGCGTACCAGAGCGGCCTGTCCAACGGGCGAAGCCACAGGAACTGGGAACTGGCCAGAACGCCTTTTTTCCTTGCCCGGCACAGCAGCGCCATGAACCACGGAAGCTCGAATGCCGCGTGGATACGGAGGGATTTTTCGGAAAGAACGGACTGATGCCTTTCCCAGATGCGGTTCAGATTCAGATGGAAGTTTTTTTGTTCCAGAACGGGGCATGTCGCCCTGTCGCGTTTTTCCCGATAGGAGGATGAGACGGCATCCAGTAAGGCAACGCAGCCTTTTTTGTCGCCGTCCGCATAGGCCAGGAATGCGGCGGCCAGCGCACGACGGCAGGCAGTCATGGCCGTATAGTTCTCGAATGGTTTGCCGAGCTGGGCCTGAAAGGCGGCGAGAGCTTTGTCTTCATCCAGCCTGGCATTGCCCCATGCGGGAAGCTCCGTATCCGCCAGCCCGTTATGCAGAGCCTGTTCCGGAGTGAAGGCTTCACCGTTTTCATTGAGCAGAAGTTCCTGTTCCAGCGCGAATTGAACGGGAGTTCGGGCAATGCGCCATAAGCCGGAATCGTAGGATTTGGGCGAAAGCAGGTACTTGCCGCGACCAACGACCGGTCTGAGACAGGGGAAGGATTCCGCGTTGTTTTTCAGCAGGCTTTTCGTGCTGAAATGCCGGACGAGCCTTCCCACCCGACCTATGAAAATGGCGGTGCAGCCGCACAAAAGCAGAAGCAGCGCGAGCGGCCATCGCATCCATGACCCGGCATAGCGCAGCAATCCCCGCACCTGTTCCCAGGTCAGCGCGGCGGGTTCCACCTCGGTGAGACGCTCAAGGATGGTCCGTACTTCTTCTGAAAAAGGCGCAAAGACTTTGAGCTGGATACTTGCCAGCCAGACCAGAGGCGCGTTGACGCTTCCCTTATGCGCTGCGTACAGAGCCGGGATGACGACAAAAATCAGCACCAGAAGCGCAAACCACAGAAAAAGCATGTCGTCCTTTTCGTCGCGGAGCTGACTCACGGCTGTGCCTCCTGAAGGGAAGAGAGGCTGGAGATACCCCGGCGACGCAGTTCTTCCAGGTTCGTTCTGACCTTTCTGATATAGGCATCCCTGCGATGGGGCGTTCTGGAATGATACGCGCCTATGGCCAGCCAGAGATCGCCGGTCCGTTCATACTCCTTGCGAAGCAGCCATGCCGCCGCATAGGCGTTGACGCAGCCGTCCCGAAGCAGGGTTTCCGGGGCTATGCCCATGGCGGCCAGTTCATTGACGTGAACGGTATTGATTTGAAAACAGCCCAGGTCCCAGGTGCCGTTGGTGTTGCTCAGAGCTTCGCCCATGCTTCCTCCCTCCGTGGCGAGCAGACCGAAAAGCGCGGCCGGAGGCATTCCGCTCGCACGGGCGGCATCCAGAACACAGCCCGTGGTCAGAGGACGTGTCATCGGAACGACGACTCTGGCCCGCTCGGCGGAGAAGGCCATGCCGGGAGACAGACAAAGGATGCTCAGAAACAGGCAGAGCGCTCTCATTTCAATTTCTCCTTGAGCTTCACCACATAGTCTCCGCCCGTGCCGTACACCTTGAACGGATTGTTGCCGCCGATGCCGTTTATGGAGTTGAGGACCTGATTGTGAGCATCGTTGATTTTCTGCTGAATGAGGGAGTCAACCTGATGGCACATTCCCGCGACGATCTGGTCCATGCCCGGCAACGTCACGCCAAGGCTGAAAGCGTCGCCGAGAGCATTGATGGAGCCGAGACAGCCGGACAGCGCATCCCGTTCGGATTCAGGGTCGGGAATCATGGTGTTGTGCGTGTCGGATACCCGTCCGTTGCGCTGCTGCATGGCCGAGCCGACGGCATCCCGCATATCCTGACAGGAAGCCGCAAAACAGGGAAAAGCCTGTGCCAGACAAAGGATAAGGAGAAGCGCAGTCCTCATTGTTCCTTCCTCCCTTTCCGGCCTTCAAAAACGGGGGCCCCGTTTTCTCCGACCGGATATATCTGCTTGCAGCGGGGATAATCGGAACAGCCGTAGAACTTCCCTTTGGCGCTGCTGCGCAGGACGAGAGGCTTGCCGCAGGCTTTGCAGGCGTGTTCCGAAAGCGTAGGTTTCGGTCTGGGACTTCCCGGTTTGCCGTTGTCATCGGGAAGTATGGTCTTGCAGTCGGGATAGGCCGAGCAGCTCCAGAACCATGAGCCGTCCTTTTTTCTTTTACGGCGCTGAAGAGCGGCCCCGCAGTCGGGGCAGACATGGGCGGGGCTGGCTTTGCGTTCCAGAATCGGAGCCAGCAGCGTCGGCAGAAGACGTTTTTGTTCCGAGAGAAAGGCGTCCAGACTGCCCTTGCCCTGGGCGATGGCTTCAAGCTGGTCTTCCCATGCGGCGGTGGTGATGGGGTCTTTCAGAGCGGGCGGCGTCAGGTCGATGATTTCCTGCCCCAGCGGCGTGGATACGATGGATTTTTTCTCGGCGACGAGATAGCCGCGTTCTTTCAGCGTCTCAATGATATTGGCGCGGGTGGCTTCGGTTCCGAGGCCCTTGCTTTCCTTGAGCGTGGCTTTCGCCTGACCGTCCTTGACCAGAAGATGGACGTGGGCCATGGCGTCAATCAGGCTCCCCTCGCTGAATCGTGAGGGAGGAGAAGTCTTTTTCCGCACGCTTTCCGCGTTACGGCAGCGCACGGCGTCGCCCTGTTCCATGAGCGGCAGAAGTTCCTGCTCCTGTTCATCGGAATCATCGTCATCCCTGGAAAGCGCCGTCCATCCGGCCTCCAGCAGTCGCCGCCCTGAGGTTTCCCATCGGGTATCTCCGAGAGCAACGGCGATTTTCTGGTCTTCATAGCGCATGGGCGGATGAAATTGCAGACAGTAGGCCGTGGCGATCAGCAGAAAAAGGGCGCGTTCTTCCCCGGCAAGGCTTTCCGCAGGTTCCCCGGTGGGAATGATGGCGTGGTGGGCGGTAATCTTTTTCGTGTTCCAGACCGTGCTTTTCAGGCGGGAATCCGCCTTGCCCGCAAGCTGCTCCAGGCCGGAGACTCCGGCAAGGCGGCTTAGAATGGATGCGGCTTCGCCATGCTGCTCTTCCGGCAGATAGCGGCAGTCTGTCCTGGGGTAGGTGGTGAGTTTCTTTTCATAAAGGCTCTGGGCGACATCCAGGACGCGCTTGGCCGACATGCCGAGTCTGGCGGAAGCGGATTTTTGCAGGGAAGAGAGGCAATGAGGCAAGGGGGCGGGTCTGGTTTTCTTTTCCCGCAGAGATTCCAGAACCGTTCCTTCCTTGCCGTTGACCGATTCCAGAACGGCGGCAACCTGAGCAAGGTCCACAAGACGCCCGGAGCTGTCCAGTCCGTCCTGCGAGTCGGAAGGCACGAAGGTGACGGAACATTCTCCGTGGGGGTGGATGATGCTTGCCCGCAGCACAAAATAATCCGAGGGCTTGAAATGGGCGATCTCCCTGTCGCGGGCCACAACCAACGCCAGCGTGGGCGTCTGGACTCTGCCGAGGGAAAGCACTTCCGTGCGTCCGTTTTCTCTGCCTGTGATGGTCAGGGCGCGGGTGGCGTTTATGCCGACCAGCCAGTCGGCCATCATTCTGGCGCGGGCGGCGTCCCGCAAAGGCGCATTGGCGGCGTTGTCCGTGATGTTGCCGAGAGCGATGCTGACGGAGCGGTCATCCAGGGAAGGCAGCCAGATACGGAAGACAGGGCCGCGATAGCGGAAATGTTCCAGCACTTCATCAACAAGAAGCTGACCTTCCCGGTCAGGGTCGCCCGCATGGACGACGGAGGCGGCGTCGCGCAGCAGTTTGCCGATGGTGTCGAGCTGTGCTTTCGACGTGCGCTTGACCACATATTTCCATGAGGAAGGAATGATGGGCAGATGTTCGCGTCGCCATTGGGCATATTCCGGGCAGTAGGCTTCAGGATAGGCGGGTTCAAGAAGGTGGCCGAAGCACCAGGTGACGATGTTGTCTCCGCACCGGATACAGCCCTGTTCCGTGCGTCCCCCGCCAAGTCCTCTGGCAATGGCTTTTCCAAGATTCGGTTTTTCAGCGATGAAAAGTCTCATGCGTTATATCCTCATGCGCTGCGCCGAGGCAGCCTGCTGTTCCAGTAAGGGAGCGTTATGTTCCAGAGCGCCCGGAGCCGAGCGGAGTTTGTCGTCCATTTCCATGTGGAGAACGTGGGCCATCTTGTCGAAAAGCGCGGCAAGCTCCATCACGGAGTCAGGGTCCTGCTTGAGGGCCAGATTGAGGAAGTCCGGGTTCTGAAGGATGAGGCGTGTTTTTGTGACCGGGTTGTCCGTGTTCTTGAAGGCAACGGCTGCCTCGGTGAAAGACAGCGGTTCGGAGAAGGCGCTGTTTCGGGAAAGGCGCTCGAAGACCTGCGAGCCGGAAGTTTCTTCGGCATGGAAGGAAACGCCGCAGGCCGCGTCGCGCTGCTTCTGAAGTTCCACCAGTTCCGGCCATGCTTCCCGTCTGGGAAACCACCTTGCCGCAGGCTGTTCATCGGATTCAAACTGATGCAGCACCGTCAGTATCTTTGCCGCTTCCGAAGCCGCCTGAAACACGGCTTTGACATCGCCGCCGGAAAATTTCTGATTCCAGTTGGCGATATAGGCGGCGGAATTCGTTTCCGGCATGGGCAGCGCAAGATGCGCGCCGGCCAGCATGGAAAACATTTCCGCGCGCATTTCTTCAAAGGCGTAGCTCTTTATGGTCTGCGTATTTTTCAGCTGACGGTTTTCCCGCGTTTCGTGCCCGGTGGCATGGAAGAACTCGTGCAGTTTGGCGGCGTAATATTCATCCGTACCGCTGAACCGTTCGGGATACGGCAGGGCTACCTCGTTTTTTTCCATGTTGAAGCAGGGATCGCCGCCGTAGTGCCTGACGTGAACGCCGGAGCTGGCGATGAAGCGTTCCACCATCTCATGCCGTTCAATCTGCGTCATGGCATGGGCGGGACGTTCCTTGGCGGGGAATCCCTCAATCTGGGCGGCATTGAAGACCGTGAAAGGATAGAAAAGCGTTTTGCGCTGAACGTCGGGAACGTCCTGCCCCCGGTCCTTCATTTCCTCGATGCGCCGGAGTTCTTCCCTGGTCAGGAATTTCCAGGCTCCATTTTCTTCCACAATGTAGGCGACTTCCTCCGGTCGCAGCACCTTGACGCCTCGTTCGCCCTTGCGGATGTTCATTTGCAGTTCGGGGTGGGCGTTCTGAAAGCTCTGAAGCTGGTTGAAGGTCATCCACCGGTCATCGGCGTATCCCCTGACAATGGTTGTCAGCAGCAGCCGAACCAGGTTCGCCCCGCTGTACTCTCTGCCGGTCACGGGACAGAACGGCATTCCCACAGGAGTGTCGGAGGTCCAGCCCCGTTGCCAGTCCCCGGCTTTTTCCGCCAGGGAAAGCATGGTTTCAGCGATGCCGTTGACGAACTCTTCCTGGACTTCGCGGCTTATCTGAAAGCGGTTTTTTCTTTCGCGCGGCTGCTCACTCATGCGTTTTCCTCCCTTAGTTCCACGATGACGGAATCCTGTTCGTCGTGCGGATTGAGAAAGCCCGCCAGAACGGCGTCATCCCTGCTCATCAGGAAGGCCCCGGCGTCGAGCTGTCGTTCAATATGCCGGGGCGTAAGGGATACGCGCTCCTTTTCCCGGCAACGGACAGGGGAATCAAAGAGGCCGAAACTGTTGCGCGGAACGTCTTTCATGTCGAACTCCTTTCGGGTTGTTGAATTACCAGCGGCATCGTTTGCGCCAGAGGGTTTCGGTGTATCTGGTCTCCCGGCGTCTGCCCATGAACGCCGTGCGTATCGCTCTGAGACAGGCAAGAGGCGACATGCCGGAGCGTTGAACAAAGAACAGGGCCACAATGCCCAGGCAGGCAATGGCTGCCGTCCACCAGGACCAGTGGAACAGCCACAGCGCCAGGGGAAAGATGGCACGGGCATCCAGAATGAAAATTTTCGGCGTGAGACCGGTATCCCGCCAGAGAACTTCACCGTTCATGAGGTTTCCTCCAGAGCGAGTGCGTGGGACGGACTGTTTTGCCTTGCCTTGCGCTCCGCCAGAATGGCCTGATAGATGTCCCTGCCTATGTGGCCTCCGGCATAGGCGAGTTCGGCGGCATCCTGTATGCGCTGGCCGGAGGAGGAAAGCAGTTCTTCGGCCTGCGGAATCAGACGTTCCAGGGGCGTGTTCAGCAGGGTTTCCCGGATTTCGGGCGTGAAGGCCAGATATTCGCGCAGCGCCGTACGTCCGCTGTTGTCCGGCAACGGGACGAGACGTTGGGAAATGATGAGCCTGAGACTGGAAATGAGCGTCGCCGTGATTTGCAGCCTTTCCGCAATGGGAAAGACGTTGATGATGCGGGAAAGAGTTTCCGGCACGGAGCGCGTATGCACCGTGGAATAGGCGGCAACGCCTATTTCCGCGCTTTCTATCATGCCCCGGAGCGTATCGGGATCACGGCTTTCCCCGATGAGCACCACGTCCGGCGCCGTGCGCGTTGAGTTGCGCGTGGCCGTAAGAAACGACCTCAGATGTTCGGGAATGGTGCTTTGCGATACCGGGCCTCCGGGGTTCGGTATGGCGTCAAAGTCGAATTCTATGGGGGATTCATAGGTGCTGACGTTGCGCCCGCCCTTTTCAATGATGCGTCGAAGAATGGCGGCGAGCAGCGTACTTTTTCCGCTTCCCATGACGCCAGTGACCAGAACCAGACCGTTTGACGGCATGGCATGGTCCAGAATTTCCTGTTCCACATGCAGGTCTTCCAGGGCCGGGGGCATGGAAGGAATGGCACGGAACACGATTTTGACGCCGGTGGAATAGCCGTCGGCCACCGGGGTGGCATTGCCGCGATAGCGGCGGCGCACACCTCGGCTTTCCTCGATTTCATGGGCAAAGTCATAGTCCGACTGGCCGGACTTGATGAGCGCGGCCACGGAATTGTTCCGGGTCAGGCGTTCCAGTGCGGACAGAAGTTCATCGGTCGTAATGGCCCGCTGCGTGACCATCCGCCATGTTCCGTTGAGGCGCATCCATGCCGGAAGCGCGGAACGCAGGCACAGGTCGGACATGCCGCAACGGGTTCCCCAGAGCAGCAGGTCGTTGATGCCCGCATAGTCCCAGCGGATACGCGGTTCACGAGGATACCAGCCGGGATTCGTCATGGTCATTTTCTCCCCTTTTTTACGGAAGGAGACGGGGCGACCGTGAAGGATGACGGCGCGGTAATCCGATAAACGCGCTGGCCGATGTTCAGCTTGTTTCCGTTGTCCGTGGTGTGCATTCCCAGGTCGGAAGAGGCGGTGCTGATGCGGCTCAGAAGATGCTGGGCCGTGAGCAGATGATACAGCATAGCTCCGCGATAGCTCCGTACCATCCGCGCCACGTTGTCCGCGTAAAGCTGATCCGCCTCTTTCAGCCCCTGCGTCCATGCATCACGCACGGCGCGTCGCCAGATGGCCTGCTCTTCGCTGTTTTTGGGCAGAACGGCGGGGTTCGGTTTTTCCGGTTCGGGAAAATCGTCCATCATCAGAAAGGTTCGCCAGTGAGGAACAACCGCGATATACTGTGCCGGTTCAAGCATTTCATAAGTCGCTTTTGCTGCTGTCGCGGTTCCCGGCTCTTCAATCCGCATGGAGGCTCCGGCCCGTGCCAGAAGCGGCGGCATGATGAGGGCTTCCCCCTGCGTCAGAACAAGCGGCGTGAAGTTGAAGGCGGCATCCATGATGGTACTGAACTC
>NZ_DBMAFI010000078.1:0-13983 GCF_057864385.1 Bilophila sp.
CCTTGATGTGGCCAGCCTGGACAGCTGTGGTCAACGGAGCGGGCAACACCAAATGTTATGAGGTGCCGGTTACGTCGCGGTTGATGCTTTCCAGAAACGGGCAAATTCAGAAGATTCGCCTGCAAGTTTCCCAATGAGGGCACGCTATGAGCGATATGACAAGCACGGAAAAAAAGCGCCGTCTCATCCTGTTCAGTCTTCTGGGGACTGTTCTCTCCGTCTCCATAGTCCTTGCGTCCTTCTTCCTGTTCAGTTCAGAGAAACCGTCCGCCACGGCCAGACTGGCCACAGCGAGGACAGACGCCATCAGCGGCAAGGCGGGAGGCGAAGGCTCGGAGGAATACAATCAGAAACTAAAGGAACACGATACGCGACAGGCCAATGAAGCTCTCAAGGCGGGAGAAAGTTTTGTTCCCACGCCTGTGGGACAAAGAAAGCTCGTGGTGGGAAAGAAGGAAGACACGCCCCCGGGCCCCGCCGCCGGTCGCGCCGGTGCGAACCGTGCCCGTCCAGACGCCGCGCACGGACAATACCATGCTGAAACGCATGATGGATGACCTGACGACGGCATTGGATACGAAACTGTCCTCCGTTGCCGTGGGCGAAGGCAAAATTGTCTATCTGCACGATTTTTCGGATGAAACTACTCCGATTGCCGCACCCGTTGCGGCAACGTCAGAGACAGCACGGTCAGGGAACACGTCTCCTCCCTCCGTGACGCTCAAGCCGGGCGATCTGCTTTATGCCATCGTAGATGTGGGAGTGAACTCGGATGTGCCGTCCGCTGTGTTGGCTACGGTCACGTCCGGCGCCTACCGCAACACTCGTCTGATGGGCACGTTCCAGCGCCACGAGGAACGCCTTGTTCTGGCTTTCAACCGGGCCGTACTGCCTACCGGCGAAACCGTCCAGCTTGAAGCCTATGCCGTTGCTCCGTCCACCTCGGAAGCCTCGGTAGCCAGCTCCGTGAATACCCATTTTTTCTCACGATGGGGCGGGCTTGTCGCGTCCGCGTTCCTGGAAGGTCTGGGCACGGCCAAACGCTATAGCGGCTCCCAAAGCACCATCTACGGCTACGGCAATGACGTGACCGACCAGATGGTCTGGAATACCTACAGCGTGGAAGACCAGGCATGGATAGCCGCCGGAAAGGTGGGCGAAAAGGCCGGAAAAATCTTTGAAAAAAATTTCGACAGACCTCCCACCGTCCGACTGGAAAGCGGCACTCCCGTGGGCGTTCTCGTTCTGAACGTCAAGGGCAGGTGACGGCATGGACAACTACGTCGCCAACGTCATCCCGCATTTGCAGCAATGGTGGCCCGTGCTTGTCCGGCTGGCCTACCTGGTGGGTGTCGCCTTCGCCGTGGTTTCGCTTGGGCAGGCCATAAGCCACAAGCATCGCTTCAACCGCTCCACAGCGGTGCGGAAGCATCGCACGGGCAATGCTTCCCCAGAGGCAATGAAAGGCAGTCCTCAAAACCGCCGGAAGTTCTTCTTTACAGAATGGTAGCTGTCTGACGCCAGCTAACATCCTGCCAAAGGCTTCGCCTCTGGACACCCTCAGAGCGTTCGGCGCTGCGCTTCTCACGCTCTCAAAAAGGCAGGAAAGACAGATGGAAAAACAGAAGACGACAAACAGATTTCAAAGGCGGCGGACGCTCAGGCTTACCGCCGAAGAAGATGAAAGAATGACACAACAGGCCGCCACCGCCGGAATCTCCGTTTCCGAGTACATGCGGCGACTGTTCTTCGGCGGCAGGCCCATCATCGCCAGAACGGACGACCAGACCATCCGGGAACTGCGGCGGCTTGGGGGGCTGCTCAAGTATCATTTCAAGGCGGTAAAGCGGACAGGAAATCCCGCCACTCTTTCGGAACTGGACGCCGCATTACGGGAAATCCGGTACGCCATCAAAGTACTGAGCGAAAGACGATGATTGTCAAAAAGCTCAAGCGCACCAGCTTCAAAAAGTCCAAAGCCACCATGATTGGCGGTCTGGTGGACTATACATCCTTGCCGAACACGACGACAGGGGCAAGGACAAGCTCGCCTATGCCGGGAGCAGGAATTTTCTGACAACGACCGTCGCCGCTCAGAAAAAGGAGATGATTTCCCTTGCCGAGGAGTCCATCCAGAGCAGGATGCCGGTCACACACTGGATTTTGTCATGGCAGGAAAACGAACAGCCGACCAGTGAACAGGTAGACGAAGCGGTCAGTCTCTTTCTCCGGGGAATGGGCCTTGCCGAACACCAGACAGTTTATGCCCTGCATAAAAACACGGGCAACTATCATTTGCATATCGCCGTGAATCGGACGCATCCCTACACACAGAAAGTCATTCAGCCGCACAGAGGATTCGACATTAATGAAGCACATAAAATAGTGGCGGAAATCGAACACCGGCAGGGATGGGCATCACAGATGAACGCCCGCTATCGCGTCAATGAACAGGGCCATGTGGTCAAGAATCTCCAACGGCGGGAGCAGATGAAGCCCAAGCCCAAAGCGGAAGACTTTGAAAACGCCACCGGAGAAAAATCGGCCATGCGCATTGTGCAGGAGCGTGCCCATGCCGTCATTCAGAATGCCTCATGTTGGGAAGAACTTCATGCCGGGCTAGATACGGTGGGGCTGCGTTTCGTGCGCAAAGGCTCCGGCGCTGTCATTTTCGTGGAAGATACGGCGGTCAAGGCATCCAGCGTGGACAGGAGTTTTCCCTGTCCAGGCTCTCCAAACGGCTTGGAGAGTTCAAGCCCGGCTACTATTCCGAACGGACATTCCATAGGCCAGCTCCGGAGCTGATCAGTCACGTTTGCCAGGAGGAATGGTTGGAGTACCAGCAGGAGAGGCAGAGAGAGGCGGAAGAAAAACGCCAAGCCAGAAAGAAGCGGGAGGAAGAACAGGAAGAGCTGAAACGACGGCAGCAAGATCGCCGGGAGGCGGCTACAGCACGTCTTGTCCAGCATGGATTATCGGTGCTGAATATCGCCCGGCATTTTTTGAAGGAGCAAGAGAGGGAGGAAAAAACGGCGTTGTGGGACAAGCAGGTTCAGCCAGAACAGAAGCAACGACTCCCGCTGGGCAGGCGTGATGCGTATCACGCCAATCTCTGACGTTTCCGCAAACGGATCGCTCCCGGCGCGAAGGTCAGGAATTCGAGTTCCTCCAAAACGGCACTCTGCCCTCCCCCTATGCCGCCTATCGGGAAATGGTCAAAAAACGTTTTCCTGAAAAGATGGACGAATCAGGCTGGAAGCCGCTATTGCCCTCTACATGCGCTGTGCCGAATACACACCGCAGGAGGTAGCCAACGAGCTGTATAGCCCCCCACCCGCCCCCACAGACAAAACCGTGACGAAAGGATAGACTACTGACGCAGGGTGGTCTGGTATGCCTTTGGTACGGCGGGAGATATTGATATTGCCAACATCAACCCCACGCAGGAACAAATCAATAATTTCTGTAAAGAAGCAGAACCAACTAAGAAAAGCAAATCAAGGCAAACTAGCCTCAATTTTATATTTAAGTAACAAGTATAAAACTATCATAATATTTATATCGCACTCAGTTTATTCGGTTGGTTCGTATTTTTTAAATAAATTATATTTCGCCTTGGTGGATTACCAAACAACCTTTTATACTCCCTAATAAATTGAGTTACACTTTCATATCCTACACTGAAAGCAGCCTGAGTAACATCACATTGCCCAGACATCATAAGACGCTGAGCTTCGTCAAGGCGAAGACGTTTTTGATATTGCAGCGGGCTAAGAGTAGTAACGCTCTTGAAATATTTATGAAATGTTGAGGGGGCCATATTGGAACGCTCGGCAAGCTCTTCTATGCGCAGAGGTGTTTTGTAATTTTTCTGGAGCCAATTTATGGCCTTGGTGACTTGATTCCCTTGTGAGCCAAGAGTGTTGAATGTGCGGAGGAGATTGCCGATTGGACTTCTAAGTAAACGATAATGAATTTCTCGAAGAAGAATATCCCCCATAACTGGAATATCATCATACTTATTCGATAGTTCCGCCAACCGCAGAAAAGCGTCTACCAAGTCTGGTTCCATCTCCTGTATCATTGCACCGCAAGAGATGTCATTTGCGTAGCCGGAAGAGGAGGGAGTTTTGACAGCTAATGCGGACAGCAGTTCCGTATCCAGATAAAGAGACATTGCCAAGTAAGGTTTCTCTTCACTTGCCTCCATGACACAGCTTGCGACAGGCATATTTACTCCGGTCACAAAACAGATATTTTCTCCATAGTTATATTCATTTTTACCAATGCGCACC
Organism: Bilophila sp.; assembly: GCF_057864385.1. Classification (NCBI taxonomy): domain Bacteria; kingdom Pseudomonadati; phylum Thermodesulfobacteriota; class Desulfovibrionia; order Desulfovibrionales; family Desulfovibrionaceae; genus Bilophila; species Bilophila sp. The sequence continues at coordinate 4,296 of NZ_DBMAFI010000078.1, forward strand.
AGCTTTCTTCCCTGCGCGACCACGATAATGACCGGTTTCAAAAAACGCGGCATGGGAGTACCCGCGCTGGCATAACGATGGAAAGCCAATCCCCTGACAGCTGCGTCCGTTGTTCCCTGCCCGGATACTGTGCTGCGAAATATGGCAGAGGTCAGTAATTCCCAGCTTTTCTTCATATCCACACGCGACGTTTCAGCCATAAAAAAACCTTTCTTATCAATATATTTTGAGCGTTACCGGTAGAAAAACCAACAACATTACCGCTCCCTGTCCGGCCCTTCTTTCATGCCACAAATAGTCGTTTAAGTCATCTAGCGTAGAGGATTAGGCAGAAAGTATGGAGGAATATATCTACCCCCTTTGACGGAGCATGGCTAATCTCTGACGCATCCTCCCTCTTCCCGAAACAGGACAGTCCGAGTTTACCTCGGCCCCGTGCCGCGAACATGAAAAACCGAATGAAACATTTCTATCAACGCACGGGGGAATATGCAAAAAGCTGCTTTCACCAAAACAGGCGCAAAACCAAGGGAGTCTTATGAATAAGATTATACTGAACAACGGCATGAAAATACCGCAGCTCGGATTAGGAGTTTTTCAAATAGAAAACGTGTCCCTCTGCGAACAGGTCGTTTCTGAAGCATTGGCTCTTGGGTATCGGCTGATTGATACCGCTGCGGCATACCATAATGAAGAAGCTGTCGGCACCGCTATAAAAAAGAGCGGCATTCCCCGTGAAGAAATTTTTATCACATCAAAAATTTGGGTGCAGGACTTCGGCTACGAAAAAACCAAAAGAGCGGTAGAAACAGCACTGCAAAATCTTGATGTGGAATATATTGATTTGATGTTGCTGCATCAACAGCTATCTGATTATTATGGTTCATGGCGGGCATTACAGGAATATTTCCATAGTGGCATCATAAAATCTATCGGTGTTTCCAATTTCTATGCGGATCGCCTGGCTGACCTTTGTGCAAATTTTGAAACGGCTCCCACCGTCAATCAGATTGAGTGCCACCCATTTTATCAACGTCAGTATGATATTGAGGTCATGAATAAACTTGGCGTTGCTGTCATGGCATGGGCTCCATTGGCCGAAGGAGGCCATGACATATGGAACAATATGACGTTGAAGAGCATCGCGGATAAACACCATAAAACAGTGGCACAAGTCGCTCTCCGCTTTTCCATTCAAAGAAATGTCATCGTCATCCCCAAAACTGTTCACCAAAACAGGATGCTTGAAAATATGAGCATCTGGGATTTTGAGTTGGATGAAACTGACATGGAAAAACTGAAAACTCTTGATACCGGGAAAACGGAAATCATCGATCATCTGAATGTAGAGACGGTACAGTTTTTGAATAAACATAAGGTTCATGATTGAGGGGCAAGAACATGAAAAAAATCCTGCTTGTCTGTGCAAGCCCCCGCAGGGGAGGGAATTCGGACATCGTTACCTCTACCCTGGCTTCCGATCTGACGGACTGTGACGTGACGGTCTTCACCATGAGGGAAAAGCGCTGTTTCCCCTGCAAGGCATGTGCGGCCTGTCAAGGCAGGGAATCGCAGATATGCGTACAAGATGACGACATCACCCCGCTTCTTCCTCTTATTGACGCCTGTGACGCCCTTGCGCTTGCCACGCCCATTTACAACCACCAGATAAGCTCCCAGGCCAAACTGTTTATTGAACGCTTTTATCCGTTCTTCCATGTGGGAAAGAAAGCCCTGAGCAATACTTCCAAATATGGCAAAAAAGCGGCGCTTGTCTGTTCCTGCTGGGGGAGTCCCAAAGATGTCATCGAAAATTATGCCGCATGGACGGTAAAGGGGTTTTCCCAAATAGGGGCCGAGGAAACGAAAGCCCTGGTGTTCGATGGAATCCCCGCGCCCGGGCAGATTTTGGAGAAAGGCGCGTATCTTGAACAGTTGCACTCTTTGGCACAGTGGCTGAAAGCATAACCCCGCGTGTATCGTGCATATTCGTAGTTTGAAAAAGGAGAATTGTAATGAAAGCTCGCAAACTGGGAAATGAACTGACTGTTTCCTCAATAGGCTTCGGCTGCATGGGGCTTTCCCATGCATACGGCGTGGCGCTGGAAAAGGACACTGCCATTCGGCGCATCCATGAAGCCTTTGAAAAAGGATATACTTTTTTTGATACGGCGGAAGTCTATGTGGGGCAGTATGCGGACGGCTCCCCCGCCGTCAATGAAGAGCTGGTAGGGGAAGCCCTCCGGCCCATCCGAAATAACGTCGTCATAGCAACCAAAGGCGGTATCCGTTGGGGAAATGATCACCAGACTATCCCTGACGCCTCCCCTGCCTCTCTTCGCCGCTCGCTGGAAAACAGCCTGAAACGGATGGGAGTGGAAACCATCGACCTCTACTACCAGCACAAACAAGACCCTGCCGTGGAACCGGAGGCTGTGGCTCAAACCATGAATACTTTTATCCGGGAAGGGAAAATACGGTATTGGGGAATTTCCAATGCGTCGTCGGAGTACATCCGACGGGCGGATGCCGAATGCAAGGTGGCGGCGGTACAAATGCGCTACTCCATGATGGCCCGCTGGCATGAGGCCATGTTCCCGCTGCTGGAGGAACGCAATATCGGCCTGGTGGCGTACTCTCCTTTGGCAAACGGCTTTTTATCGGCCGTGCAGACAGGAACCGAGCAATATGACAGGGACTTGGATTTTCGCAGCCGCATGCCGCAATACACCAAAGACAACATGGAAAAAAGCAGGGCGCTGCTCGACGGCATTCATGTCATGGCACAGGAAAAAAATGCCACGCCGGCACAAATATCCCTTGCATGGATGCTCTGTAAAAAGCCGTGGATTGTACCCATTCCCGGAACATCCAAAAGCGTGCGCATTACGGAAAATGCCGGGGCAGCCGACATTTCTCTGAGCCATGACGACATCAACAGGATTGACATGCTGCTTGATGGAATTGATCTCGACGTGTTCGGACAGTGGGAAAAAGCTCAATAACCCTTTTCCTACGCATGATTTTTCTGCAACACGCTGGCAAAAACATACTATACAGGAGCATTCAACGATGAAGAACATCTTGCTGAATGACGGCAACGCCATTCCTGCCATTGGTTTTGGCGTCTATATGATTCCCAATGATGGTTCTACCTATAATGCGGTCAAAGAAGCGTTGCGAGTCGGCTATCGCCATATTGATACGGCTGCCGCCTATTTTAACGAAGCCGAAGTAGGCAGGGCCATCCAGGATAGCGGCATCCCCAGGGAAGAAATTTTTGTGACCAGCAAGCTCTGGCTTCAGGATTACGGCTATGAAGCCGCCAGACGGGGAATTGATGCTTCCCTCAAAAAACTGAACTTGGACTTTATCGACCTGTATCTGCTTCATCAACCCTACGGAGATGTGCCGGGCGCATGGAAGGCGCTGGAAGAAGCCCAAAAGGAGGGAAAACTGAAATCCATAGGCGTCAGCAACATGACACCCAACCTCTGGAAAAAATTTGTCCCGCAATTCGCGACCAAGCCTTCCATCAACCAGGTGGAGTACAATCCTTTCTTTCAGCAAAGGGAATTACGCGCCCTTCTTGCCGAAGATAATGTCACTCTGGAAGCATGGTATCCTCTTGGCCATGGTGATGAAAGACTGCTTGCCCATCCACTCGTCACATCCCTGGCGGAAAAATATCACAAGAACGCCGGGCAGATTATCCTGCGCTTTGAAATGCAGGAAGGAGTCGTCATTCTGCCGAAATCCACCACCCCTTCCAGAATCGCCGGAAATATCGACATTTTTGATTTTGCATTGACCGAAGAGGAAATGGAGCAGATGCGCGGACTGGATAAGGGCAAAGGCGTTCACGACCCTGAAGCTCCCGGCGTCGGAGAAATGTTGCTGGAAAAATATAAAGTCCATGATTGACGGGACATACCGTATGAAGATCGTTATCCTGAAATCAAGCCCGCATAAAGACGGCGCGTCAAATACATTAGCTGGCTTTTTCACCAAAGGCGCTGAAGAAGCCGGACATTCGATCTGCCAGCTTGATGTGGCGGGAATGAACATTGCCCCCTGTCTTGGGTGTGATCGCGGAAAAAATTCAGGGCATTGCATAGTGCCCGACGATATAGGGAAAATCGAAGAGGCTCTTGCCGACGCCGACATGGTCGTCTATGTAACCCCCGTTTATTTCTATGAAATGTCGGCACAGTTGAAGCTGGTCATAGACAGGCTTCATTGCTTTTATAAAAAACTGTCCGGAAAGAAGAGCCTGCTGCTTGCGACCGCATGGAGGACAGATGATGAAGTCATGTCTTATTTGCAAGCTCTCTATGCAGGGTTGGCAAAATACCTCGGCCTTCAGGATATGGGAACAATTATGGCTAAAGGGTGTGGAACCCCCGCACTGATTCAGGAAAGCCCGTATGCCCATGAAGCCTATACGCTGGGACACTCATTGGCATAATATGTAAGCCAAACTGCACAGTCTAAGAGGTGATGCGGATGATTCGGCATATTTTCATGGGAACCTTCAAAGAGGGTATTGATAACGAAACCAAACAAAAAGAACTTGCAGACATGCAGGCGATGAAAGAAAAAATTCCTGGAATCGTCGAGTTGCGAATAGGATTCAGCACAGGATGGGTCGGTTCAAAAAACCAAATCGTTATGACAGTTGACTTCGCCTCCAAAGAGGATTTCGACGTTTATATGGCACATCCCTACCATATGGACTATATTAACAAAACAGGGGATATGTACTTTGACCGCTCTTCATTTGCAAGTGCCCAATTCGAGTTTTAAAAACAATCCTTTTACACTTCCGGCAAGCAATATCAGGAGGAAAGACATGGATTTTTCTGAAGTCATCAAAAATCGTTACTCTTGCAAAAAGTTTGATGGACGCCAGGTGGGAACGGCACAACTGAACGCCATTTTGGAAGCGGGCCGTATGGCCCCGACTGCCAAGAACCTTCAGGAACAACGGATTTATGTTGTCCAGTCTGAAGCCGGTCTTGCCAAAATCGACAAGGTTACCCCCTGCCGGTATGGTGCGCCGACCGTTATTGTGGTGGCTTTTGACGCAGGGAATGTCTTTACCTATCCCGGCGGAAAACGGAATTCCGGTGTGGAGGATGCCTCCATTGTGGCTACCCACATGATGCTGGCCGCAGCCAATGAAGGCGTTGACAGCTGCTGGATCAACTTTTTCAACCCGGAAGATATGGCCAGGGAATTGGGCCTGCCTGAAAACGAAGAAGTTTTGATGATGCTGGATTTGGGTTATGCGGCCCCCGGCACCACTCCTCTCCCCACCCATAATAAACGCAAGGAATTGTCCGAAACCGTCAGCTATCTGTAATTCGGGAGAAAAAAGATGAACAATATATTGATTGCCTATTTTTCCGCCAGCGGCGTGACGGCCAAGGTTGCCAGGGAACTGGCCCAGGCTATCGGAGGAAAACTCCACGAAATCATCCCCTGCCAGGCATATACGGACGCGGACTTGAACTGGCATGACAGCCGCAGCCGAAGCAGCCTGGAGATGAAGGACAAGGCTTCTCGCCCCGCCATCAAGGGCAAGGTGGAAAACATGGACGCTTACACGACCATTTTTCTCGGCTTCCCCATCTGGTGGTATGTCGCGCCTACTATCATCAATACGTTTCTGGAGCAGTATGATTTGACCGGCAAAACCATTATTCCTTTCGCCACCTCCGGCAGTAGCGGCATGGGAGACACCAACGCCCATCTGAAACCGTCGTGCCCCGGTGCCATCCTGAAAGAAGGAAAAAGATTTCCTGCGGGGGTTACCGTGTCTGAACTGAAAAAATGGGCAGAAAACGTAAGGTAAAACCAGCCAGTTGCGGGTTAGCCCGATTGGGCTGACCCAACTTAACAAGGACATTGCATTTATTTCATAAAGGAAAAACATGCAAAAAAGATTTGAAAATAAAACCGTACTGGTAACAGGTGCAGGGAGCGGCATAGGCCAAGCCATTGCAAAAAGATTTGCTGACGAAGGAGCAAATGTGCTCATTTTGGGAAGGACAGAAAGTTCTCTCAAAGAAACTGCTGGCATGAGTTCAAAAATCACATATATTACGGCGGACATCACAAAGGAAGATAGTGTAAAAAAAGTAGTTTCTAAAATCAAAGAAACTTTTGGAAAACTTGATGTGTTGGTCAACAACGCTGGAATGGCTCCTGTTTGCCCAATTATTGAAGCTCCTCTGAATCAGTTAGATTCAACATTTCATATCAATGTGAGAGCATTGGTTGATTTAACAGTCTCCAGCTATCAAATGTTGAAGCAAGCAAAGGGGAATATCGTTAATATTTCCTCAACCATGATTACAAAACCTGTAACCAATATGTCTATTTATGCTGCATCCAAGGCCGCTGTTCACGCATTGACGAGAACATGGGCCAAAGAGTGGGCAAAAGACGGCGTGAGGGCCAACTCTGTTGGAGTTGGCCCCATCAAAACTCCGATTTACGATAAAACGGATTTATCAGAAGCAGAGGCTCAAAAACATAAGGACATGATTCAAGAGCTTGTCCCTATGGGCAGATATGGAACTCCAGATGAAGTCGCTTCTGTAGTTGCCTTTTTAGCTTCTGACGAAGCAAGTTTTGTAACAGGCTCAGACTATGTTGTGGATGGCGGCGTTAGCGCGTGACAACAACTGATTGTTTTGAATTGAAATTACCTTTTAAATAACACACCTCTAAAAACATAAAGCCGTGATTTCTGTTTTCCAGGATTTCACGGCTTTTATGGGCACCCCCCAAAGTATTTTAATTTACTGACTAGGTAGAGAATTGCAAAAAAATGCCGCCTATAAAAAGTATAAGCGGCATCATATGTTATTGGATATACAATTACATCAGCTTGGTATCGTTTTTTTTGAGCTGGTCAATAAACTCCTGCAACGATCCCGCATGGTATGCGGAAAGCGTCAGTTTCCGCAGGGCATTTGAATCAGATGATTTGGCAATGTAAGAAGTCACGGATTGGGGAAGAGTCCCAAAACGGGCCTCCGGCAAATCCCGCAGGGCTAGTCCAAGCCCTCTGGTTTCCCCAATGGAAATACCTTCCACCCTCCCTTCTGCCTTCCCAATCATCACACCTTGTCTAATATATTCATCTTTCCACTGAGCTACACGTTCTTCCAACATGGCGTCCACCTCCCGCAAATCCTGAAACTTTTGAATTTCTTCTGTCATTCCAGAGTGTTTAAGAAAAACACGGCCTAACCATACTGTAAACGCCCGGCGTAAAAACAGGTATTCAGGCCCATGAAGCCGGGCTATCAATTCCCTGACTACCCGCCGAACCTGTTCAGGCTCCTGCGCCCGCTCCAGTCTCAGGAGCTGCGCGACCAGGCCCTTGCTTTTATCCAGCTCTTCTCCCGGCACACAGCTTTCGTCCAGCAAAAAATACCGATGTTGGGACGATAATACTTCAAACTCTCCGGCATGGGAACGAACAAAGCCGCCACTTCCTAAGACGCTTTCCATGCCTTGCCTCCATTGTATATAACAATGGGGGAACACTAAATACAACCCCTCGTTTTCACGTATATTTACCATCTTAACGAGATCAAGCAGACGCAGGGTCGTATAGGACAGCATTCTCAAGGCCATCCAGTGGTCGGGCGTGCTCTAGAACTCCAGAAGCAACGCCACACAACACTAGAAACCCTTTTTCCAGCCGACACGCCAGACAATATCGTCATGGCGTTCCCGCAGGTCGTCCGTCACATAACTGCCCGAACAGCGTTCAAGCGTCGAAAAATCCAGGTCGGCGATGAAATCGGCAGACACAAAATCCCTCAACAATGATTCCACCATTTCGGAATTGCTGGAAAACTGCTTATACGCCGAATCATGCGGCATTCGTTCTTTTCCCATGTGAATATCCTATCCGAGCAATGCCCGATAAGTAAGATGCTGCCCCACGTTTTCTCTGTTATTTCCTCATGCTATGCTTCGCCCTATTCCATTCGTATGCGCTGCTCCTTTTCTTCCTTCCCTTCAATCTTCCCCTATAGTTCCCGATACCGCGCATTCCGTTCCAAGTTCCTGTCTCCTACAGAGCCGAAGGCGTGATTCACCGTACACTCGGCGTACCGCTACCAGTTACGCCCAGCCTGGGAGTCCCGACACAAATTAAGAGTAATAACATTTTTAAAATACTGATGAAATGTTGAGTTGATGGAAAAGTACGGATTATACGGTACATTCAAGAATATGGAACCAAAAGGCTTGCTAAGAACGGACGCCAAGAGGGATACTTCGTCATTGCCGAGGTACATGAATGACTTGCGCAGGGAAAGCCCATCTCTTATAATCACAAAAGGTTACAGACTGAGGGAAATATCTCGAAGGGCATTAGCGTGCCTGTCACGGACGCGTTTGGTTCGGAGAACACTATGGTGATAGCCAAGGCTTTGCATGACAAACTTCCTAGCAAGGCGATAGTCATTACTGGCGATGATGACCGGCACCTTTTTGCTATATTTGCGTCATAAGGGCTACCCCCATTCTGCTACGAACAGATATGAGTCTGAAACCTAGCCTATAGACTTGTGAACCTGCCTCTAGAAATTGTTCCCGCAAATTTGAGGCCTTTTGTAGGAGCCGGTTTTAACAGGCAGGCAAAAGATAAAGTCGTATTAATATAAAGAAAACAATAACATAGTATTGCATCAAGGAATGTTTTCTTTCCGCAGAGATATTGACGTTAAAAACCTTGCTCACTACTTTATTTCATATGAACGTATTGTGTAATAGTAGCAGGTTATACAAAATAGATTTACAAAGAAGCAAAAAAGTTCAGCTACCTTGGAGCACCCAATGATGGATGAAGAGAGATTCAGGCATCGGCTTCGGCAATTGTCAGTAAGTATTTTTATTATTGGTACCATCTTATTGTCTACTGGAATTACTACACTTTTATATGTTGTACGCTCTACACACGAAACCATTCACGAACAGATGAAGCTGGAAGCACAAGAGTACAAAAACCGAATTTTTAAACAATTTAACAAGGATTTCCAGATACTACACACGTTGGCTTCGGTTATCCCTTTAACTCATGGTGAGCTAAATAATATTGGAGAGTGGATAAAAAGAGCCAATATTCAGGATAATGATTTTGTAAATATTGCATTCTTTAATCCTGAAGGGAAAGGTGTAATGGATACTTTTGGTGTAGGGCTGAATACGAACTTTTTACTTGCTAGTTGTAATGATGATATTCAGGAAGCTGTAAAACAATCTTTTTTAGGCAAAGATACTATATCGCGTCTTTTTGTTAGTGAATTTTCAAAAGAGCGGCTTTATGTTTACTCAGTTCCGATTTGGCGGAACGGAAAAGTAATTGGGGCTTTGGCTGCCAGCACTCGTCTGAATATTTTTAGAGAGATTGCTGGTGGAAATATGGTTATGAATGGACATGGATATATCCATATTATTGGTTCAGAAGGAAAATTTTTATTACGTTCTCAATATGCTGCCGTGCCCAATAAAGAATATGAAACTATATTTGATGGGCCTTATATTGATAAAAAATATCATGGTACTATTTTAAATGTAATGGAACAGCAAAGAAGTGATTTTTTTGAATTTACTTATAATAAAGAAAAATATCATTTTTATTTATATCCTCTGGGATTGA